>WREX01000047.1 GCA_009779115.1 Propionibacteriaceae bacterium | reverse complement strand
TTTCCAGGCGACCAGAAGGCCGATGCCACGGTGGGTTGGATGGCTGCTCATTGCACTACCCAGCTTATCTCTGTTGGGGACGTGGCAACTAGGCAGATTCCCAGTATTTCAGTTTGTTGCCGTGTTTTTGTTTGGAATTGCCATGTGGGACTGGCAACGCTATTTTGATCGCTCGCGCACTATTTTCACAATCCTCGGCTTGTCAGCGGGGCTTATCGTCAGTGGTGTGATTGCTGCGATCATTTCACGGCCTCCCCCCAATGATTTGCAGGTGCAGAGTGTTGCCGTGTTTTCGTGCATAGTCCTCGCTTTGGCCCTGGTGCAGTTGTATCGTTCAGAGCAAACGGTTCTTACGGTCATCCGCGGGTGGATGTACGCAGTAGCCATCATCGGAGCACTGACTATTTACCAAAAAATCACGCACAATGCGCCTGCGCTTTCGGGACCCTTCCCGTCGCCTGCCTACCTGGCCGGCTCGATGGTCGTGGGGACTTTTCTGATGCCAGTTGGGTTCGCCATGGAGCAGGACCGGCGCTTGCGGTGGACGTACCCTGTCATCGCCGTCGTCGCGACCGGGGTGGTGTGGACAACGCACCGAAGCGTGGCCTTCGCCTGGTGTTTGGCCGTCCTGTTGATCTGGGTGGCGGTGTACCGGTGGATCCTGGCGCTGGCCGTGACGGTCGCGGCTGGAGTCTTCGTGGGTATTTTCCGCTCTGCGGTCCCCTTTCGGTGGACCGATGTGGGCATGGAGCCCCCGCTGGGAAATGCGGTTCACCAACGACTGGGCGAAGCCACCTGGCGTATTCTCCAAGATTCCCACTTCCTCGGAGTCGGACCGGGCGGGCTGGTGGCCCGCTGGCCGTCGTCGCTGGCGGGGTATCAGGGGCCGTACTCGGCGATCCTTGAGATTGCCAGTCAGTACGGTCTTGCTATCACAGTCGTGATCATTTCTGCTCTGCTGGGAGCCGTGACGTGGAGTGCGCGTCGATTGTGGCAGACCAGAAAGATCGCGTTGACGTCGCCGGAACGAGCGCCCGCCTTCTGGTTGATCATCATGGTCGTCAGTTCGCCATTCACAACGTCGTTGCAAGCTCAGTGGTTAGATTTCCCCTTGTCAGCCTTGGCTATGGCGACTCTGGCCCTGCTCGCCCGCCATATCGAGTCGCCCAAGGGCCGGGCTTTGTTGTGGTCAGCCGGCCCAAGCTCCGCAGAAGAAGCGGGAGGCCCACCAGGTCAGGGCGATGACCTCCAACCCCAGTCCAGCCAGCAGGACACCGCGACGAAGGTTGTTTTTCCAACGGGGCAGTTGACCCGAACCGATATCGCCGATGGTGGTGAACAAGGGGAACCAGAGAAGTATCGTACGAGCGACGGAAATCAGCCAAACTTGACACGACAATGCGATGACTTGAACTGAGACCCATCCGCCTTCGGGGATTTTTTTCCTAACAAATAACCAGATCGCAAGTGCCAGGCCGATGACGAAGGCTGCGATCTCCCACTGGAACATCACAGCAGTCGAATAATGCGACTGCCCGATGATACCGGCGGTGTGCAAGGTTTGGTTGACGGCGTTCCAAGGCCAGTCGAAGTGCCGGGCCCATCCCAGGTCTTCGGCGCGGAACCAGGTGGTCCACGAGCCGAAACTCACACGCAGATACACGACGTACGCGGCGATCACCAGTGCCGGGATGACCATCCACATCGCGGCGGACGCCCGGCGCCTCCAGGTCGCTCCACGGGTGCCGAACAGGGCCACCAACCCCAAGGCGCCGATCAGGAACAACCCCGACACCCGGAACAAACACGCTGCCGAGGCCAATCCGGCCGCCCATCCCCATCGGCCACGTTTGGCGTACCAGAAGGACCAGAACGCGAAGGCACTAAAGATCGCTTCGGTGTACGGCACGAAGGTGAACACCGCCATGGGAGCGAAGGACCACGCCCACACGGCCACCGCTCCGTTGACCGAACCTCCGGCCAGTCGGTAGAGGGCCCAGGCGGCCATCCCGGAACCGATCAGGGAGATGATCACCCCGGAGACGACTGGCGGGATCCCGATCAGCGAGAACCCGGCCATGAGCAGCGGCAGCCCCGGGAAGAAGGCGGTCTGGGTCAGGGTCGTGTAGCCATGCTGGGACACCTCGATGAAGTGGACCACATCCCACCGGGTGAGAGCCTGCTCCACCGACCACCGGTTGGACCACACCAACACGAGCAGGACGATCACGAGGACCAGGCGTGAGGCCAGCCACCCTTGGAGAGCGATTCGCGGTGCTTGGCGAGGAGAGAAGAGGGCTCGGTACGATACGGCAATATTGGTTGTGGAACTGTCGGTGGCAGCGGGGATTGGAGGGTTGTCAGGAGGGGGTGTGGGTGTGTCGGGAGTCACGGAAATGTCAGCGGTTACGAGGTGGCCAGGGGTGGCGAAGCCGACACGGGGGACGCCGCGGCAAGCACTGGTGTGGCGGGCAAGGGCACAGCTTCTTCCGCGCGCTGGGCAGGGGGCGCCTTCGACAGACAGTCGCGTGCCACCCGGGTCATGACCCAGATGGTGGCGGCGATCCGCAGCAGGATGGCGAGGACATAGATCCAGGGGATCGGCGCCGCGCCGGGACCCGTCCAAGGAGCCGCTGGTATCCCCAAAGTCAGATTGTCCTGGCGCAAGTACATCCAGATGACAGCGAAGTAGATCAACTCCGAGACAGTGAAGATGGTCAGATCAAGCACTTTTGGCCGGGCCAGGACGATCAGGGGGAGCACCCAGAGGACGTACTGAGGGGAATAGACCAGGTTGCCGACGATCATGACGGTCACAGCGAGGTACGCGATCTGTGGGGCGGTCGGTGTCTTCGGGGCGAAGTAGATCAACAGCGCCAGGCCGACATAGCCCAGCAGCATGATGACCCGCGACCAGATGCTGGCGGCGCTACCCATGTGGATGCCTGCCAGTGACAGGGCGTACCAGAAAGACCCCAGGTCAGCCTGTCGGCTGGCGTAGTTGAAGTTGTAGAAGTACTGCCAACCCGTCATGTTCGTCACCATGACGGGCAGGTTGACCACCACCCAGGTGACCACAGCGACCGCAGCCATCTTCAGCCATGCCTTCAACGTGGCACGGGTGCGCCAGGCATCGGGGCGTACGCACAAGACAGCTAGTGCGCCCACGATGACCAGCGGATAGAACTTGGCGGCGATGGCCAACCCCCACCACAGTCCGGCCGTCATGGGTTTGTCTCGGACCCAGGATGCCAGACCGGCCGCTGTCAGCGCGACGACCAGGAGATCCCAGTTGATCAGGCCAGTGGTCCAGATGGCGGGGGAGATAGCCACGACCATGGCCAGGACGGGGTAGTTGGGGGCGATCTTGAGGATCGACGCGACCAACCACAGCAGGCACAGGAACAGCCCCACCGCGTTGACAGCGAAGTAGATGTTGGCGTTGTTGAGGACCTGCTGGCCGTCGGCACTGGGGTTCAGGACGGCTCCGAAGATCTGCGATATGCCACCTGCAATGGTGGCGAAATAGCCGGTGAGAACGGGATATTCCCAATTCATTCCAAAGTACGGAACAGCTCCCGTGCCCTGGCCGCGACTAAAAAACAAAGCAGTGATGTCGGAGTAGCACATCCATCCGAACCGGTCGGGGGAATCCGATGGCAAAGCCTGCCGACAGGGCGACTGCCGCAGCATGCAAATGACCCACGACAAGGTGGCGAGCGCATAGGCCCAGGCGTGGGACATCCGGGCTCCGTGCAGACCCATCGGGCCCGACAGACGCCGGGTCAGCATGGTGCGGGCCTTGTCGGCCAGCCACTCCCGGGTCCAGGGCCTGGCCCACCGTGAGGAAGGACGGGACGGATAAGTTGTCAGACTAGCCATAGATATCCTCCACCGTGGCGACCCGCCGCGGCGGCTTGCGCGTGACTCCGTCCCCCAGGACGTACGACTCAATGATATGGTTCCATCCACATTCAGGACAGACTTCGACGACATAGACGCTGAATTCACCGTACTCATTCTCCATCTGGGACAACTCTTCCTCGGACTTGATGCGTCCGGAATACTGACCCAATTGGTCGCCGAAAGCGTAGTTGAGTGTGATCAGCCGACCGCAGTTCCTCACCGGGCAACGCCGGTTGGTCAGCACACCGTGGTGGAGGGCGGCCCGTACCAACAATGGATCCGCGTCGAGGGACTCGTGGCTCACCATCGTGCGCAAAGCACCCTGGAGTTCCTCCAGTGTGTGACGGCGCTGCAGACTGTAGTCAACGCTCTTCCTCTTCGACCACATGGAACAAGCCTATGCGTTCACTTCCACATAGTCATGAGGATGAAGGACACTGCGATCAGACCCATGCCGATGAGGATGTTCCAGTTACCCATCGCCGCCATGAAGCCGAGGCTCCCTCCGGCGACGTTGGCCACGACGATCCACGCCACACCCAGCAGAATGGTGGTGATGAACAGGGGCGCCACCCAGCGGCGTTCGCCGGGGCGGCCTTTGCGATCCTTGTCACGTTGGACATCGGCTACCTGTTCGAGCCTGCGCAGTCTCCTCTTTTCGGCTGCCTCGGGTCGAATTCGTGATTCGGGCACCGGTCCACCGCCTTTCTCGTATTGCGTACCAGTAAAGAATACGCTGTCCTGCCAAGAAATTTCTTATCGGCATTTCTCATGGTCTGATCGTATCTGTGGATCAGTACGGGCCGGCATCCGTCAGTGTGGTCCAGTCGAGGTGCTCGTGGGTGTGGCGGTCGAGGTGGACGTGGCCGTACTCGTCGGGGGTGGCGTCGGGGTCGGCGTCATCACGGGCATGGGAACGGCGACCAGGATCGTGACCTGGCTATTTTTGTCCACCACGGTTCCCACATCGGGGATCATCTCGACGACGGTGCCTTCGGTGCTCGGGGACTCTTGGGACACGACTTGGATGTTGTCCTGGGAAAACCCGAGCGAACCCAGTTCGATCAGGGCTTTGTCCCGGGTGTATCCGATCAGATTGGGCAGCGTGACCTGACCTGTCGCATAGTACACGGTGATGAGTTGGTCCTTGGTCGCCAGGGACCCCGCGGCGGGATCGGTGCTCAAGACCGTGCCCGCGGTGTCGTTGGGACCCTCGGTCGCCGCCGGCTGGGTCGTCACGTTGGTGAAGGTCTTCTTCAGTGTGGCTGTGGCGTCGTCGGTGGTCAAGTGGACCACATTGGGAACTGTGTATTTCTGCGATCCGAGGTTGACCTCGATCGTCACCGAGGAGCCTGGGTCGACCATGGTCCCGTCTGCGGGGTCTTGTTTGGTCACAGTGCCGACAGTCGAATCATCGGCACCGTAGTAGGTCGACACCGTGGCTTTCAGATTGCGGCTCTCCAGGGTTTGGACAGCGTTCTGCTGGTCCATCGAGAGCACCCGGGGGACCGAGATCAGGGTCGTCGGGGTCGCGCTGCCCGCTGGTTGGTTGTTGCGATTCAGGGCATACACGACTCCTGTTGTCACCAGTGCGATGACCAGCATCGCCGCCACCACGATTCCGATGGTCCGCCCGAGATGGCTGGGCTGCTCTTCCTCCTGGGTGGCGAGGGCACGCGCGGGAAGCGGTGCCGCTTTAGCAGCGGCTGTGGGCATCACCTGGGTCTTATCGGGAGTGTCCATGACCTCGGTCAATGCTTCTTCGTCACCGGGTGGAGGGACGACCGCCTGGACTTTCTGGCCCGCCAGCAGCCGACCGATGTCCTCATACATGTCGTGGGCGGTCTGGTAACGGTCGGCCGAATTCTTCGCCAGGGCTTTCAAGGTGATGGCGTCCATCTGGGTGGACACCAGTGGGTCGACTTGGGAGGGAGGCACGGGAATGGCCCGCACATGCTGGTACGCGAGCGACACGGGGGAGTCGCCTTCGAAGGGCGGCTTGCCCGTGAGCAATTCGTACAGCAAGCATCCGGTGGAGTAGACGTCGGAGCGCCGGTCGACTGTCTCACCGCGGATCTGCTCGGGGGAGAGATACTGCGGGGTTCCGATCACGGATGCTGTCTGCGTCATCGACGCCGCGGTGTCGGAGACCGCCCGGGCGATGCCGAAGTCCATCACCTTGACCTGGCCGGTGTTGGTGAGCATGACGTTGGCGGGTTTGATGTCACGGTGGATGATGCCGTGGCGGTGGGAATAGTCGAGGGCGTCGAGGACGCATTGGGTCAGTTCGAGGGCCTTGATGGGCTGGATCTTGCGCCCGTCGTGCAGGATCTCGCGCAGGGTGTGGCCCAAGACGAGTTCCATCACGATGTACGGGATCATCAGCCCGCTGGCCTCGTCGAAAGACTCGCCAGTGTCGAACACGGACACGATGTTGGGATGGTTGAGACCGGCTGCCGCATGGGCCTCGCGCCGGAACCTTTCCTGGAAGACGGGATCGCCCGCGAGGTCGGCTTTCAGACGCTTGATGGCGACATCACGTTCCAAACGGGTGTCGCGCGCGCGACGCACCTCGGCCATGCCGCCTCGACCCAGAAGAGGGCCCAGCACATACCGGTCACCTATCACGTTGTCGCTCATTGTCGTCCTTTCCCCAAAGTGGGTTGAACTTGGATACATGCGTACCGGTGGAACTGCGCAGGCGAAGAATGACCGTCCTGCCGCGATGTGGCCAGCACGTGGTGTGGCGACGTACCACTATTGTGACGCTGATTGCTGAGAAGATACTGAAAACTCATCGGCTGGCTTGGAGCACCTCCTTGGCCACGGGAGCGGCGTTGGCGCCACCCCACAGATTGACTGGAGTCTTTTCGTCGCGCTGGAGGAAAACGGACACCACGATGTCTGGGTTGAGGGCGTAGCAGACGAACCAGGCGTAATCGGGGTTATCCGCGTCGGTCTGGGACGTACCCGATTTGCCGCCCACCGTAACTCCGGGGATACGCGCGGCGGTGCCGGTTCCGTTGGCCACCACCTGGACCATCATGTCCTGCATGGACTGGGCGGTCGAGGCGGAAACGACGGGGGTGACCTTGTTCTGATGCTCGTAGAGAACGGACAGGTCGGGGGCGCGGACCTCTTGGACGAGGTACGGATCCGCCTGCTGACCCCCGTTGACAAGGGTGGACACCACCATGGCCATCTGGAGAGGAGTCGCGGCGACGTCGTACTGCCCGATGGAACTCATCATCAACTGGGCATTGTCCAAGGTAGCGGGGAAGGTGGAGGCGACGCCCCCGACCTCGGGCAAGTGCGGGGAGTCGAAACCGAATTTTTCGGCTTCGGCCCTGACTGTGCTGGCGCCCAGACTGACTCCGAGGTTGGCGAATGCCGTATTGCAGGACAATTGGAGCGCGCGGGCCAGGGTGACCTGGGTGTTGCCACAGTCGGAGGAATTGGACAAAGTGCTGGTGGAGCCGGGCAACTGGACCGAACTCGGGGTGTCGATCATCGTGTCGGGGGTGTACCCCTTCTCCAAGGCGGCTGAGGCGACGATCAGTTTGAAGGTGGAGCCGGGCGGATAGATCTCACGAGTGCTGCGATCGGTCATCGGGTTCGATGGATCTGTTGTCAGTTGCTGCCAGGAGGTTTGGACGGCTCCCAGGTCATGGGAGGCCAACAGGTTGGGGTCGTAACTGGGGGATGTGACCATGGCGAGAACCGCGCCCGTGTGGGGGTCCATGGCCACGATCGCCCCGTCGTACCCCTGAAGAGCTTTGGCGGCGGCCTGCTGCAGGGTCGGCGAGATCGTCGTCACCACGGAAGCGCCCTGGGGGGTGCGTCCACTCGTGGTGTCGATCAGGTTTTGCAGCCATTGGGAGGAACTGGAGCCGACCAGCTCGGAGTTGTACGAGTTCTCGATCCGGCTGGAGCCGTAAATGTAGGAGTAGAAGCCGGTGACAGGGGCGTACAAAGGTCCGTTCGCGTAAACCCGCTGGAAGGAGAAACTCGACTGGTCGGTCGAAGGGATCGAGTCGGCGATCACGGTGTCCCCGGCCAGAATCTGGCCACGGTGCACGTCGAATTCGGCTTGCCGGGCACGCACGTTGTAGGGATTGGCTTCCAGGGAAGCCTGTCGGCCCAGGTCGATGTAGGTCAGGTTCGCCAGCAAGGCGAAAACCATCAGGGCTGAAAACACCCCGACGTGACGGATTTGTTTGTTCAATCCATCCCCCTTCCGAAATAGTCGTCTTCCTCCGGGTCATGCGGAGCCGGCGGGGTGGGTCCCGGGGCGGTGGGTCCCGGTGACGTTGGTCTTGTTACACCAGACCCTGGAACGACCGGTGCGGAAAACACCGGTGGCGCGGAGGCCGGCACTGGCGCGGGAGCCGGTGCCGGGACGGCCGGTGAAGAAGCCGGTGGCGGGACGGCCGGTGTGGGGGCCGGTGGCGAGATGGCCGGTGTGGGCACCACGGGTGGCTCGGGGGCCGGTACCGGGACGGCCTGAGTGAGTTCGTCGTTGCCGGTCCACTCGTTGTCGTCCGGGACGACGTTGCCGCTGGCTCCCAGGCGTACCTGCTGGGTGGCGATAGGCAGAACGGGCCGGATGGTCCCCGTCCCGATCTGGGCCAGTTCGCGGGTGCTGAACACTTGGGTGTATTCCTCGCCCAGGGCTGTGACTCCCTCGGGCCCCACGGCCGCCTGCAGTTGGGGCCGCCGGGCCTGGTTGGAGATCACCAGCAGTGTGGCGACCAGGATCCAATTAGCTATCATTGACGAGCCGCCCTGGGACATGAAAGGGGTTGTCAACCCAGTCAGGGGCAAAAGCCGGGTGACCCCGCCGATGATGGCGAAGGTTTGGAGCAGGAAAGCGAAGCTGAGACCGGCGGCGAAAAGTTTGACGAAGATGTCTGTGGCCACCAGGGAGGTCTTCAGCCCCCGGAAGACCAGCAGGCCGTACAAAACGATGATCGCCATCAGACCGACAATACCGATTTCTTCGCCGGTGGCGGCCGAGATCATGTCGGAGTAGGAGAAGATGATCAGGTCAGGCCGTCCCAGACCCCAGCCAGAGCCCAGCAGGCCGCCGTGAGACAGGCCGAATTGGGCCTGGATGATCTGGGTGGCGTCGTTGGGAAAGTCGAACGGATGCAGCCAGAAGTCGATGCGCCGCTGCACATGCCCGGCGAACTTCAGGACGAAGGCACCGCCGGCGCCGAAGAGGATCAGGCCGAGGATGATCCAGGAGACTCTGGCGGTCGCCACGTAGATCATCATGACGAACAGCCCGAAGAAGAGCAGCGACGTGCCCAGGTCGTTTTCGAAAACCATGATGGCCAGGGACAACACCCACATCAGGATGACCGGTCCCATGTCGCGCATCCGGGGCAGTTCAAGTCCGAGAATCCGCCGTCCCGCCAAGGCCAGGACTTCGGTCTTGTCAGCCAAGTACGCAGCGAAGCTGGCCGCCAGGACGATCTTGGCGATTTCCGCCGGCTGGAAGGAAAAGCCGCCCACGCTGATCCAGATGCGCGATCCATAGACCTCGGTGCCCAGATGGGGGACCAGGGGCAGGAGCAGCAGCAGGAACCCCAGGGCCGACAGCAGGAACGGGTATCCCTTCAGACGTCGTGGGTCCTTCACCAGGAAGACGATGACGAGCAGGAGCGCCACCCCGATCACCAGGGCCACGAACTGATTGCCCAGCATGGGTGAGGTGCCGCTGGTGAGGTCGATGCGGTGCAGAGTGGCCAGCCCGATTCCAGTCAGAGCCAGCGTGATCGGCAAGATGACCGGGTCAGCGTACGGAATGGCGATGCGCGCGCCGATGTGGACGAGCACTCCCAACCCGTACCAGCAGATCGCCAGAACCGGCCACTGTGCTGGTACGGCGTTGTCGCGAAACAGGCCGGTCAAAATATAGCCGGCGAAACCGATCGACTGACCGAACAAGATCAAGATCAGTTGAGTCGCTCCCCGGATGCGGTATCCCTGGACTGTGGCGGCCATGGGTCAACACCCGTCCGCCGGAGCTGGGGCATCTAGTGGGCGCTGGGCCCGGTCGGTGAGGCACTGGATCGACTTGGACTGAAGCTCTTTGACTGTGTCGCGGGCTTGGCTGAGGCCACCCTCGTTCATCGGGATGGTCTGGGACACCTTTTCACTCCAGGAAAGTGGAAGGTCCTTCAGCGAGATGTCGGTCGTTTCGAACAACCGCGAGGTGCTGATCCCCGCGACGGTGCCAGGCAGGCCCTGGTAGATGGCCACGTGGCCCTCGTCGTCGCCGACGTAATACTGTGACGAGACGTACGCGTACACTCCCCATCCGGCTCCGCCCAAAACGACGAGCACCGCCAGCACGATCAGGATCACCCCCGTGCGCGAGCGCCGCCCTGAGGGGTTGTAGCGCTGATTCTCCTTGCGATCGCGCACCTGCCGGTGTCCTGCGGACTTCAGTGTGGTTGTGTCATCGTCTGAGACATCGTTCGTGGACTCCTCGCTCTTGGGTGCGTTCAGGCTCTCCAGCAGAGAGATGATGGCCGGGTCTGCTGCGGCGCCCAAGAGTCCGGACGAGACAAACTCAGGACTGAGCAACACGTCTTGGACTGTCGACTCGACCGCCAGTTCGGTGGTGTCGTCAGTGGTTGTCGGTGCGTCGCTGTCCGGGGCCCCAGCGTCCGCCTCGTCAGCAGTGGGTACGGGCTGATCCGCGTCGCCAGTCTCGTCTTCGTCGACGACATCGGCGATCAGGATAGTGATGTTGTCACTTCCTCCGGCGGCATAGGCCAGCTTGACAAGGGTATTCATCGCCTCTTTGGGGTCGGGCAGGTTCAGGGCCGCTGCGATGACCACATCATCGACCATGCCGCACAATCCGTCGGAACAGAACATCAACCGGTTCCCGGCCTCGACATCGCAACTGAGATAGTCGGGGTTGACTTCCGCTTGCCCGTTCAGGACCCGTAATAATAAGGAGCGGTGGGGATGGTTCATGGCCTGGCGCTCGTCGAGCCTGCCCTCGTCGATGAGGGATTGCACATAAGAATGGTCGTGGGTGATCCGGCGCATGGTCTGGCCGGTGAGGATGTACCCGCGCGAATCGCCAATGTGGACGATATTCATCGCGTGACCGTCGAAGATCCCGCCGCAGATGGTCGTCCCCATGCCGTCCAGGTCTGGATTCCTCGCGACCAATCGCGCCAGGTCCGCGTTGGCGCGTGTCACGGCCCTTTTCAGGGCGTCGAGAACCAAGGGACCGGCCACAGCGATGGGCGGCATGGCGTACAGATCCCGGATGACTAGGGCTGAAGCGATGTCTCCGCCCGCCGCGCCACCCATGCCGTCGGCGACCAACAAGACCGTTGACGACACATAGCCGGAGTCCTGGTTGGTCTTGCGGACCAACCCGATCTCACAGTGGGCAGTGGTACGAAGGGTCAGCGTCACCTCACGTCTCCAACCTCATCTGGACATCCCCGATCCTGATGGTGTCGTCGACTGAGACAATAGTGGGGTCCCCGATCCGCTGAGAGTTGACGTAGGTACCATTCGTACTGCCCAAGTCTTTCAAGACCCAGGTGCCGTCGTCGCGGTGGCTGAGCAGAGCATGGGTCGACGAGACGTAGTCGTCGTCGAGGACCAACTCGCAAGTTTCAGAGCGCCCGATACGTACTTCGGGCACCAATTGAAGCCGGTCCCCGGCGTGGAGCCCCGAGTCGATGGCCAAGACCCACGGCTCTTTGCGTCGTTTGCGGGCCTGTTTGGCTGGCGGGGGCACATCCGGTTGAGGACCATCGCCCGTGAGGCGGGCAGATTTCTTCTGCCGGCGTCCCACCATGTCCGCGTTCACCACCGCCGCGATCACCAGGATGAACAGCCACAAGATCGTCAGGAAGGCGATTTTGAGGACGAGGACGGTGAATGCTTGCACATCAGCTCCCGGACGGAGCATAAACAAGCATTTGTGTCTTGCCTATGTCGATTCGTGAGCCATCCCCCAACTCCGCTTCTTGTACCTTCCGGCCATCGACCAGGATGCCGTTCGTCGATTTCAGATCGATGATCTTCACGGACAGGGACGCTCCGGAACCTGTTACCACGAACTGGGCGTGGATGCGAGAGATCCCCGGATCGTTCACGCGCAGATCGGCATCGGCCCCGCGTCCGATGGTGAACCCCGGAGGGGTCAGTGGATGACGCACCCCGTTGACCTCAAGGACGAGGTTGGCCGCGCGCAGGGCGCCCGGTGCGCTGGGAGGACTGTCCACTTCGGCCATCGTCTCCGATGCCACAGTGAAACGGCCCACAGGCAAATCGGGGCGCTCTTCCAGTTGGATGGAGATCGGCCCGTTGAAGATATAGTCGTGCTCGGCTGCGTACTCTCTCAAATCCGAGGTGATCTCGGCCACCATCGTCTTGGAGTACGGGAAAAGTCTGGCGTAATCGTGCTTCGACAAAGAGATCAAGAAATCGTTGGGCACGAGTCGTTTGTCGTGGCCCAGGATTTGGGCCTTGGAATCGAGTTCCTTGCAGAGATGGTGGGTGATCTCGACAGGCTGCACGTCTCCCTTGAATGCGCGCGCGAAGATCCCTCCGACAGCGCCCTCAAGCTTCTTCTCTGCTTGAGAAAAGATTCCCATCGACGAGCCTCCTTCCCGGACAGCACACATTGAGATTCCGTTAATCATCCTACCGAACTCACCTGCCGAGTCGTGACAGTGAACCACTGGGAGTCGTTTGTTTACGATTGCGGGTGCCGTCGCCATGAATCAGTGGATCTAAGCAAGTCCAAACAGCCATCGGGCGAACTCACAAGCATTGCTGACGCTCCACGTGGAATCCCAGGTGCTGTTGCTGGTCAGGTCTGTGCGCCCTGGACTCGTGAGATGCCGGCGGCGGTGGATTGGACGGCGGCTGCGACCAGGTCCAGCCGGATAGAAGAGGTATGCCCGGACACTGAGACGGCGCCGACCACTTGATGATTGGCCCCGAAGATGGGCGCCGCGCAGCAACTGGTGCCAACTGCTTGTTCCTGGTGGTCGAAGGCCAGCCCAGTCCGGCGGATCTTGACCAATTCAGCTCTCAGGCGGGCCTCGTCGGTGATGGAGTTCGTCGTCAGTCGTGGCAGGCCACGGGCGATCACCTCGTCGACCACCTCAGGTGGGGAGAAGGCTAAAATGGCCTTGCCGACTCCGGTGACAGTCGGGGGCAGACGCCCTCCCACGCGGGAGCGCAGCCGGGGCGGGGGCGAAGGGCGGATGATGTCCAGGTAGACCACCTCGCAGTTGTCCATGACAGCAAGGTGGGCGGCTTGCCGGGTGGCGTTGGACAGGTCGGCGAGAAAACAAGCGGCCGATTCGCGCAAGCCGCGTTGGAACAGGGCCAGTTGGCCCAACTCGAACAACTTCAGGCCGAGGCGGAACCGTCCGTCGAGGGTTTGTTCGAGGATGCCCAACCCGGTCAGTTCGCCAGCCATCCGGTAGGCGGTGGACCGGGGAAGTCCCGATCTGCGGGCCAATTCTGCCGCAGTCAACTCCCGGTCGCGGGACTGAAAGACCGACAGGAGGGCGAACGCACGTCCAACGCTGCTCACCGCGGGGTCGATCTGGGTCACCATGACGCGACAGTAGCACCACGACATCAGGTGGATTGGGAGGTGTCTCACCAGGTGAGAATGGTGGTGTCCCGCTTAGTGAGACATTTGGGTTGTTGAGGGGGTGCTCGCCAGTTCACAATTGCAGAATTACGGCACAACCGTTGGCTCACAGGGGGCTGTGAAAGATAGTCATGTGTGAGCGAAGTTTCCTTGGTGTTTCCTACTGTCAGGACAAGATAGGCACTCATCGGGGAGGCAAGCCAGTGCGGGAGTTGACCCAGAGTTGACCGCCTTCGCATCGACACCGGCGTCACCACGAGCTGAGCTCCCCGGTACGACGGATCGATCCAGGTGGCTCGGCGTGGGAAGGCGGGGTTGACGCCCCGCGTCCAACACATCGGAAGAGTCTTGATGAGGAGGCTTGGAATGTCCACAGGTGAAGACCATTCACAAAAGATCGAACGCGTGGCGACAACGCTGGCCACGGCGTACACGACCAAACAGGCTATCCGCCCGCCCATCGAAACCGACCCGGATCTGACGATCAACGACGCGTACGCCATCCAGTTGCGCCAAATCCAGGCCCGCCTCGACGCTGGCGGAGTGATCAAGGGCTACAAGGTTGGGCTCACCTCCAAGGCGATGCAGAACATGCTCGGGGTCAACCAGCCTGACTACGGGCACCTGATGGCCGACATGTTCCACCTTGATCACATGCCCATCCAGGCCGCCGACTACCTCCAGCCGAAGGTCGAGCCTGAAATCGCCTTTGTCATGGGCAAGGAATTGTGCGGGCCTGGGGTCAATGTGGCCGAGGCCATCCGCGCGGTGGACTTCGTCCTGCCCTCGCTGGAGCTGATCGACTCCCGTGTCGCCGACTGGAAGATCAGCATCGTCGACACCATCGCGGACAACGCATCTTCCGCCGGAGTCATTCTGGGCTCCAAACCCGCCTTGCTGACAGCGTTGGACCTCACCAAGGTCGGCTGCAATCTTTCCGTCAATTCCCAGATGATTGGCTCCGGTGCCGGCTCGGCCGTCCTCGGATCGCCGCTGAACGCCCTGGTCTGGTTGTGCAACACCTTGGGAGAGCAGGGCATCTGGTTCAAGCCCGGCGACGTCATCCTGCCGGGTTCCATCACCGTTGCCCAAGAAGTACGAGCGGGGTCCGTGGCCCATGCCGAGTTTTCCGGACTGGGGTCTGTGACCGCGGTCTTTGTCTGAAAGGAAGAAACACCATGACAAAAG
>WREX01000046.1 GCA_009779115.1 Propionibacteriaceae bacterium | reverse complement strand
TGTGGGTTCCCTGTCGAGTTTGGGTGGAGTGTCGGGGTATGTCGCTTCTCAAGATGGTGGTGATGTGGATGGTTGGTTGTCGGGTCAGGGGATTGACCCGGCGGGGGCTGGTCCGATCACTGACACGACTGTCCCGCCCTCGGCCACCGGTCAGGTGACATCGTCTTTGGGTAGTGATGGGTCGGCGAGTGTGGGTTTGTCGGCTGATGCGTCGGGTGTGAGTGTGGGGTATGTGGTCGGTGATGCTCAGGGTAGTGCGGCGATGACGGTGGCGTTGTCGAATTTGACACCAGTGTCGGGCAGTGAAGGGTTGCAGCTTCCGTTGACGACGGCGCAGAGGTTGCAGTGGTGGAATGGGATGTCGTGGACGGCTGATGTGTCGGCGTCGGGGACGCCGGTGGGGACGATTACGTTTACGTGGGGTCCGTCTGGTGTGACGAGTTCGACGAATGTGTCGAATGCGTCGTTTGGGTCGACGGTGGATCAGATGGCGTCAAGTATGACGAGTAGTTTCAATGGCAACCAAACATCAATGTTGCAGTTGAGTAGTCTGCTGTCGGCGTTGGGGTCAGTGAGCCAGGATAGTACGGCTGATGTTCCGTATAGTTTTGCGTATCATGTGGGGGATGTGTTGTCTGCTGGTGGGTCGGTGACGGTGAAACCGGGCGATGTGGTGTCTGGGTCGTGGCTGAATGGCCTGAATGTGGATCAGTCTGGTTCTGGTGCGTTGTCGTCGGTTGCGGTGTCGTCGTTGTTGTCGCCTGATGTGGTGAAGGTGTTGCCT
Source organism: Propionibacteriaceae bacterium (assembly GCA_009779115.1). GTDB lineage: Bacteria > Actinomycetota > Actinomycetes > Propionibacteriales > Propionibacteriaceae > WQYJ01. Next base: position 14,107 of record WREX01000046.1, on the reverse strand, counting down.
TCCCTGTCGGGGTTTGTTCCTCTTCAGGGTGCGTCGACGATGGCTGACGTGACAACGAATATATTGACCCAGTTGGGGTCTGATGGGAAGTTGGATCAGGCTGTTGGTGAGGCGATGTTTGCGCAGACGGATGGTCAGTTGGCCAGTGTGGCGAGTTCGATGAATGGGATGTTGGCGTTTGAGCCGTTGTCGGATGCTGCCAAGCAGGTGTTGGTGGATAATGTTCATGGGTTGGTTCCGTCCCTGTTGTCTGGTGGGTGGGCGAAGCAGGTTGCTGATGCTGCGAGTGGGTCGGTTGAACTGAAGTCGACGCTGGACCCTGGTGCGGTGACCAGTCTCATCCCCACAGGTGTGACCGTGGCAGCCAGTGCTCCTACAACTGCTGCGAATCCAGTGGCAGTGCCTCCGACTGATACCACAGTTGCTGAACCAACGACGTCCGAACCGACAGGCACGGCGGCGTCTGAGCAAACTGACACCGCGGTTGTTGAGCCAACCGCTGCGGCGACATCTGACAAGACCGACGCCACTGCTGTTGAGCCGACGGACACAGCGACATTAGAACAGACCGAAACTACGACAACCGAGCCTAATAACTCGGCAACTTCAGAGCCGATTGCGGTCGTGGCTGGCGGGCCGAATGATACAGCGTTGTCGGAGCAGACCGGCACTACGGCAGTCGAGCCCACTGACATGCCAGTAGTTGAGCAGACAGGTACGGTGAGTACTCCACCGGTTTCTCAGGTGGAACTCTTCGGGGATTCTGGTCCCGGGGCCTCCGTATTGGTGGGAACACCGATGTTGGGGAAGATCACTATGATAAGTATGAACTCGAAGCCTCTTGTGGGGCTGGACTCGTCGAAATGGACGATCACACCCCTGTCAGATCTCAACTCCTCATCAGATGATGTCACCGTTTCGCCGGTAACTGACAATGGCGATGGCACGTACTCCTTCACACTGAACAGTGAGCGGGCGGGTTCGTACACACTGACTGTTGCTTATGGTGGCCAGATTGTTAGCAAGGATATTCCTTTCGAGTTTAGCCCTGGTCATGCAGCTCCGGCCGTGGAGGGTACCTTGTCGGTTGTTCAAGCTGCTGGTGGTGGCCAGTCTTACACGGCATCAGTGGTGATCCCAAGCAAGGGGAGCCTCGAATCTTTGGGGGATCTTCCGGTGGATTTCTCCGTCACAGGTGATGCGACATTTGGGGCTGGTCTGACGAGTGCATCGGTGCACCCGGATAGCACGGGTCGGGCTTCGGTTGACCTTGATCTTCTTCCGTACACGGGTGCTCCGCTCACGTTCACCGTCTCCGCTTCAGTGACTGTGGATGGCCTCACGATTCCCATGGACTCCTCTCCCGCGACTGTGACCGTTGGGGGATCGCAGGAGTGTACGGCTATTCCGACATTGACGAGCGCGATGGTGTCGTCGGTTGGTTCCCAGCCGGTTGCTGATGGTGTTCAGGCCTGGACGGTGACGTATGCGCTGGCGAGTTCGTGTGCGTCGCAGTCGTATTCTGCTGATCAGTTTGATGTACGGGTGTTTGATGCCAGTGGTAATCCGACATCGGATGTTGTGGTGGGGCCTGTGACGAAGGTGAGTGACACGACGTTCAGAGTGGCGTTCACGTCGAAGGTTGCTGGCTCGTACACAGTGAAGACGTCGTGGGTTGCTGTTGGTCCGGCGGTGGACACGATCACGTTCTCGCCTGCGACTGTGCCGACAGTGCCGGTTGGTCCGCCGATTGCGCCAACTGCTGTGCCCACGACTCCGATCGCGTCGACGACATCAAGTGCGTCTGCGACTTCGTCGGCCACTGCTCTGGGGTCACCGTTGGCTCCGACGACGGCACCGTCCATACAGGTTGAGTCGACTACCGCTCCGGTTGGTGTTGCTGCGCCGCCCACCCCTTCGAGTGTCCCAGGTGCAGCATCAGTGTCGAGTAGTGAGCAGGGTACGCCGACTGCTCCGACGAGTCCGAGTGTGTCGACCAGTGTTCCGGCTGTGTCGAACACTGACTCGGGGGTGTCGGAAACACCGACTTATCCTGTGGGCGGGATCTTGTTAGTTGATGGCGACACAGCCGCCGTGGTGATTGACAGGTATCCGAGTGGCATGTCCCCGGGAGATTTTCCAGTGGATTTCTCTGTGAGTGGTGACGTGACGTTTGAGGGTGGTCTGACAAGTACGTCGGTGGTCCCCGATAGCAACGGTCTGGCGTCAGTGGGGCTTGTATTGCCGGATCTTCTGAACACCCCTAATGATGAACTCGAATACACCGTCTCAGCCTCAGTTACTTGGGATGGCGTCGTGATACCTGTGTCCTCTCCCTGGGAGTCGGACGCTGAGGTGGCCGGTGAGATTGACCAACCCCCTGACGAAACCAACAGCGGTCCTGCCATTGATGGGTCCTTGCATGTTGATCCCGCAATTGATCCCTCTAACGAGGACTACTTTAATGTACCCTCAGAAACAGTCCAGGATACTGATGGATCCTTGGTGGTTGTTCCTGTTGCTGATGGTAGCCAGTCGTACACAGCTTCAGTGGTGATCAAGGGTTATCCGAGTGGTACATCGCCGGAGGATTTTCATGTGGATTTCTCTGTGAGTGGTGATGCTACGTTTGGGGCGGGTTTAACTAGTACGTCGGTGGTTCCGGATAGTACGGGTCTGGCGTCGGTGGGGCTTGATCTTCTTCCGTACACGGGTGCTCCGCTCACATTCACCGTCTCCGCGACTGTCACATATGAAGGTGAGGTGATTCCAATGTCGTCGTCTCCTGCGACAGTGACTATTGGTGGGCCGGTGTGTACGGATGATCCGACGTTGACGAGCACGATGGTGTCTTCAGATGCTCAGCCGGTTGCTGATGGTGTGCAGGCGTGGACGGCGACGTATTCGCTGGCGAGTTCGTGTGCGTCGCAGTCGTATTCGGCTGATCAGTTTGATGTACGGGTGTTTGATACTGATGGCAATCCCACGTCGGATGTTGTGGTGGGGTCTGTGTCGAAGGTGAGTGATACGACGTTCAGGGTGGCATTCACGTCGAAGGTTGCTGGTTCGTACACGGTGAAGACATCGTGGGTTGCTATTGGCCCGGTCGTGGACACGATCACGTTCTCTCGTGCGACTGTGCCGACACCACCGGGTGCGCAGACGATGGTTCCGGCGAGTGAATCGGGGACTCCTACGGCGGCTGCCGCAGTGGTGAGCATTCCGACTGAACCGACCAGCAAGATGGCTGCTGCGACTGTTGGGCCGACTGCCACCGCGATGCCTGGGCAGCACGAAACGACGGTAGTTGAGCCGATAGACACGACTACGACTGTGCCGACTGCGAAAGCTGCATTCGAGCCGACGAACACGACGGTGGTCGAACCGACACCTACCGGCAATTCGGCCTCAGGGCCGACTGAAACTGCCGTGTCCCAACCGACTGTGACGACAACCTCTGAGCCGGTGGAAACGGCTGTCTCCGAGTCGACTGAAGCACACGCATCCGAACCGACAGCGACTGAATCCGCAACTTCAGAGCCGACGGGGACGCAGGGGATAACAATGGAGCCGGTTGTTGGTGATCAGTCGACTCTGTTTCCTGCCACTCAGACTGTCATTCAGTCGTGTGACGGAACATCCGACGGTGGTGATGTGACCGCCTCGGTCAAGGATGATGATGGGAATCCTGTCGAGGGGGCGGTTGTGGTGTTCACGATCACCGACCAAGAACCGCAGTCGGTGACGACAGGATCAGATGGGACGGCGACTGTACACGTGACCAGTGCTGCCAGTCTGTCGTCTTCGCACACAGTGGATGTCCATGCTGCTTTGCAAGGGGCGACGACTGAATTGCCGGGTTCACCCGCGCACGTCGTCTTCCAACTGTCTCCAACATGCGTGCCCACTCCTGCGTACATCACTTTGACAGTTACCCCGCGTTCCCCCGTACAAATAGGAAACTCGATGTCGGTGGTGGTGACCATGTTGGATGCTGATCGGAGCCCCGTTGTGGGCGCGGACTTGTCAAAGTTGGTGGTTTCGCCCTCCTTACCATATATCACTTTTTCACCGTATCTCACTGTTTCGCCGGTGACAGACAATGGCGATGGCACGTACTCCTTCACCCTGACCTCCCAGTATGTAGGCACGTACACGGTGATGGTGGCATATGACGGCCACACCGCCGCTGGTGCGCCCTTCTCAGTTCAGTATATTGCTGGCCACGCACCTCCTCCTGTACTTGGTGTCTTGTCTGTTGTTCAGCCTACTGATGGTAGCCAGTCCTATACAGCATCGGTGCTTGTCTGGAATGTTTTAAACAACACACCTTGGACAGATCTTCCCGTGAGTTTCTCTGTCAGTGGTGATGCTACGTTTGGGGCAGGTCTGACCAGTACATCGGTGATCTCTGATAGCGGTGGTCAGGCATCGGTGGGGCTTGACCTCCGACCGTACACGGGAACTCCGCTCACATTCACCGTCTCTGCCACAGTCACCGTGGATGGCATCGTGATGCCCATGGCTCCGTCTCCCCTAACTGTGACAGTAGGGGGCCCTCCACCGTGCTTGGATCCTCCGACGTTGACGAGTACGGTGTCGTCGTCAGTGAGTTCTCAGCCGGTTGCTGATGGTGTGCAGGCGTGGACGGCGACGTATGCGTTGGCGAGTTCGTGTGCGTCACAGTCGTATTCTGCTGATCAGTTTGATGTCCGGGTGTTCGATGGAAGTGGTAATCCGTCGTCGGATGTTGTGGTGGGGTCTGTGTCGAAGGTGAGTGACTCGACGTTTAGGGTTGCGTTCACGTCGAAGGTTGCTGGGACGTATACGGTGAAGACGTCGTGGGTTGCTGTTGGGCCTGCTGTGGACACGATCTTGTTCTTGCCTGCGTCTGTGCCGACGTTGCCGGGTGGTTCGACGACCGTGCCGAGTCCTCCAAATGCGCCGACGTCGGTGCCTGCTGCGTCTAGTGAGCCCACGACGCAGAGTGCGGCACCGAGTGTGCCGACCTCGCAAGCTGGGCCGACGAGTGAGTCGGGTGTTTCGGCTCCGGTCGTGCCGTCTGCGTCTGTGTCGGCCTTGTCGGGTGGTCCGACAACGGTGCCGAGTACTCCGAATACGTCGACGTTGGTGCCTGTTGCACCTAGTCAACCGACGACGCAGGGTGGAGTGACGCCTGTGTCGGCCACGCAAGCTGGGCCGACGAGTGAGTCGGGTGTTCCCGTTTCGGTTGTGTCGCCTGTGGGTGTTGCGGTTCCGGATCAGTCGCCTCCTGGCACTCCGGTTCTGCTTCAGTCGCCTTCGGGTGTGGAGGTTCCTGTTGTGTCGACTGCGGCCGTTCAGGTTCCCCCGCAGTCTTCTGCGGGTGCTGGGACTCCGGTTCAGGTGCCTGCGAGTTCTCCGGTTTCGCTTCAGTCGCCGTCAGGTGTTGAGGCTTCAAGTCAGTCGCCTGCAGGTTCTCCGGTTCCGGTGACGGTTGGTCAGCCTAACAATCCCGTGGCTACGGGTCAGTCGGGTTCGGTTCCGGTGGTTCCGGTTGAGTCCGGTGCCGTTCCTGTGCTTGCTGTCCCTGGGGACGTGACGGTGACGTCCGGGTCTTCTCCGGTTCCGTCTCCGACTCCCGGTCCGGTGGTTCCCCAGGGTCAGTCGCCGTCGGGTGCTGTGGTTCCACAGGCGTCGGTGGATGCTGGGGTTCCCGGTGCGTCGGGGTCGGTTCCTATGAATAGTGATCGGCCAGATACGGCCATTGCTGCGGGTCAGCCGAGTGCGATCCCTGCGACTCTTTATCCTGTGGATCAGACTGTTGTCTCCGGGTCTTCTCAGCTTCCGACTTCGGTTCCTGGGTCTTCGCAGGCTCCGATGACAGTTCCTGGGTCTTCTCAGGTCCCGACTTTGGCTCCTGTTCCGGTGGTTCCTCAGGCGCAGCCGACGTCGGGTAGTACGGTGGAACCGATGTCGGGAACTGCGATTCAGTCGCCGTCGGTGGCTGGGGCACAATCCCCAGCTACGAGTGGTACTACTGCGTCGATTGAGTTGTCGAGTACGACGTTGTCTCCGGGGCAGAGTGTGGTGGTCAGTGGTCACGGTTGGGTGCCGGGTGAGCAGGTGTCGATTACTGTTCATTCGACTCCGATTCAGTTCCCGCCGGTGATGGTGAATCCTGATGGGTCGTTGCCGTCGATGACGGTGGCAGTACCCGCTGATTTTGAGCCTGGTACTCATACGTTAACGGCGGTGGGAAGCCAGTCGGGTACGGTAACGATGTCCTTCCAGGTGGTGGCTGCCGGTGGTGGGTCTACTGCTGGTACCGGTGGCGGGTCTGTTGCTGGTGCCTCGGGTGGGGCGGCTGTTGGATCGGAGTCTGGTCAAGTGGCGTCGGTGTCCACGGGTGGTCATGCTGTACCGGCTGCGGGTCTGGGATGGCTCGTGGGTGCGGGATTTGTGGCCGCTGGGCTTGCCGTTGCTGTCGTTCGTCGACACAGAGCCTAAAACTACACTGGAAATACCTATTGCTGATCGCTGCCGTTGACTGCGGCAGTGATCAGCGCGTACCGGCCCAATCTGTGTGATAAGAAGGGTGAGTTGGTGCCTGGTCAGGTGAATGTGCCAACATTGCATTCCCGGCGGGTGTCACGCAACTATACGGGATGCTGGTCACGTGAATGGTGGGGTGTATGCCTCGACAGTGCATTCCTGGCGAGTGCCACTCTGCCACTCTGTCGCACGGGAGGGTGGTCACGTGAATGGTGAGGTGCTGCGCAACACGTGCATCCCAGGTGAGGTCACTCATCTGACCGGTAGGGTGAGTGGGTCCAAGGTGATGTTCAAGAGTCGATGAGAGCGCCTTGTCGCAGGAAATAATCCGCTCCTCGGTCAAGACACGAGTCGGGATGAACTAGCTGTTCCGCAGTTCAGTGGCCAGTGCTCGTACCTTGTCGCCCTTGGCTTCGGCGGCTTGGCGGAGGGAATCTTGAAAGGCCAAGACCTTGTCGAGCAGGGCGGGGTCACCACTGGCCAGAATGCGCGCGGCCAACAAACCAGCATTGCGGGAGGCTCCGACACCGACGGTGGCGACGGGGACCCCTGCGGGCATCTGGACGATGGACAGCAGGGAGTCCATGCCGTCCAACTGCTTCAGCGGTACGGGAACGCCGATGACGGGCAGGGGAGTGACGGCTGCCAGGACTCCGGGCAGGTGTGCGGCGCCGCCGGCTCCGGCGATGATCACTTTGAGTCCGCGCTTGTGGGCCGAGCGGGCGTAGGCCAGGGTCGCGTCGGGCATCCGGTGGGCTGAGATCGCGTCAGCCTCGAAGGGGATGCCGAATTCCGTGAGGGCTTTCGCGGCCTCGGCCATGACCGGCCAGTCGGAATCAGATCCCATGAGGATGCTGACAAGGGGGGACTCACTCATGACGGCCACCTATTCTGTTCGGGAGTCGGCCAAGTGGCCGATCAGCACCAAGCGTACTGCGTGACCTCTGGGCTCCTGGCTGGCGTCCAAGGACGGGTCGGCAGAACCGGATTCCTCCAGCCCCCTGGACAGACAGGGGGTGGCGCCTGGCGACCGTGTTTCAGAACAGGCCTCTTCTGGGCTTCCAACATAGATACCATGTCTGCGTTTTCAGTAAGCTGGGGGTCATGGTGAACCATCCTTCGACGGCTCTGATGACGGACCAATATGAGTTGACAATGGTACGGGCGGCTCTGAAGTCGGGCATCGCCCATCGTACGTCCGTGTTCGAACTGTTCGCGCGGCGGTTGCCACCGGGGCGGCGGTACGGTGTGGTGGCTGGCGTGGGACGGGCCTTGGAAGCGATCGCCGACTTCCGCTTCTTAGAACCGGAATTGGACTTCCTAGAACAAGCGGGCATCACCGACCCGCAGACAACCGAATTCCTGGCGGACTACAAGTTCAGCGGCTCCATCTGGGGGTACGGCGAGGGCGACCTGTATTTCCCCGGCTCACCGATCCTCGTGGTGCAGGGGACCTTTGCCGAGGCCGTCGTCCTGGAGACCGTGCTCCTGTCGATCTACAACTACGACTCCGCTGTCGCCTCCGCCGCGTCCCGGATGACCCTGATGGCGGAGGACCGGCCCTGCATCGAGATGGGGTCGCGGCGTACCCACGAGCAGGCGGCGGTGGCAGCCGCTCGCGCCGCCTACATCGCGGGGTTCGCCTCGACCTCCAACATGGAAGCCGGGCGCAAGTACGGGATTCCCACCTCCGGGACCGCTGCGCACGCATTTACCCTGCTTCATGACAACGAGGAAGATGCCTTCCGCTCACAGGTCGATACCCTGGGTGAGGACACGACCCTGTTGGTCGACACCTTCGACATCGAGGAAGCAGTACGAGCGGCAGTCCGGATCACCAACGGCCGTCTGGGCGCGGTCCGCATCGACTCCGGAGACCTCACGGCCACAGCCCGTGACGTGCGCGCACTCTTGGACGAACTCGGCGCCGCGAAGACGCGGATCATCGTCACGTCTGACCTTGACGAGTGGCAATTGGCCGCCTTGTCCGGGGCACCGGTCAACGGGTACGGCGTGGGCACGTCGCTCGTAACCGGCTCGGGAGCCCCCACCTGTTCGATGGTCTACAAACTCGTCGCACGCTCCGAATCCAACGACCCAGGCGCTCACCTCATCCCGGTCGCCAAGAAGTCGATGCTCAAGGCCACGGTCGGCGGTCGCAAGTATGCGGCACGCCGACGTGACTTCAAAGGAATCGCAGAAGCGGAGTTGATCGGCGTTTCGGGGACTCCCATGGGTGGTGCGCACGACCGCCCCCTGCTCCGTGATCTGGTCATCGACGGCGAGATTGTGGGTACCGAACCACTCGCCGTCGCCCGCGCCCGCCACGAACACGCCCGGGGCGAATTACCTCGCGACGGCTACAAAATGAGCCGCGGAGAACCAGTCATCCCGACTCTCTATCTCGACGCGTCTGGCGCAGTGATCCCGACTCCATACGCCGGGTGAGGCCCCGTACCGGTCACATTGACGCCATCCCGATGGCCGGCGAACCGGGGGGTTCGACCCCCGTACTGCTTCCGGGCATTCCCTCCCAACAACCAATGAACATGATAGCTTCTCTGTGACATGATCCCGTCCTGACGGCGTGCCTTCCTGGGTTTGGACCAGGTCCGGGGCGCATACTGGTTTGGTGGTGTCCCCGACGGGGCACCTCAGATGGGAGTGCTGATGGCTGATGTGATGGGAGTCACCCACCGCAGCGAGGTCGTGCAAACCAGGCGTGGGTACGCTCTGGTGGGACTTGGCCTCATCCTGCCTGGGGCTGCTCAGGCCATTCACGGCAGACGGAAACTCGGCCGGTTCGCCCTCGGGGTGTGGATCGTCCTGGTGCTGGTGGCCATCGTCGCACTGATCCTCACACTGCTCATGCGCCACGTCATGATCGGGGTTTTCGCATCCGGCTGGGTCCTCAAAGGGCTGGCTATTTGCATCTTCGCCCTCGCCCTGTTCTGGGGATTACTGGCTGTCAACACGTGGTGGATTTCCCGCCCGCGGCAGATGGGGCGGACCAAAGGAATCGTCTTCTCCGTGATCACCCTCGTCTTGGCTGTGGCCCTGACCACGGCGACCGTGTGGCTGGGAACAGCCGCGTGGGCGACGGGCGGGGCCTTGTCGCACATCTTCGGCGGTGGGGGGAGCAACACACAGAACAACGGTCGGTACAACATCCTCATCCTCGGGTCGGACGCGGGGCCTGACCGATGGGGCACACGTCCGGACTCCGTCACCGTGGTCAGCGTCAGCGCCTCCACAGGGAGGGCTGTCATCTTCGGTTTGCCACGCAACATGGAAAGTGTGCCGTTCCCAGACTCGTCTCCCTTGCACAACCTGTACCCCAACGGCTACTACTGCAAAGACGATTCCTGCCTGCTCAACGCCATCTATCTGCTCGGTTTGCAGAACGCCGATCTCTATCCGGGAGTCGACGACCCAGGCATCCAGGCGATGATGGAAGCAGCCACGGGGATCACCGGACTGTCCATCAACTACTTCGTCATGATCGACTTGCAGGGGTTCCAGGACCTCATCGACGCCATGGGCGGTCTGACAATGAACATCAACCAGCGTGTTGCCCTCAACGCGGCGGACAACGTCTATCTCGAAGCAGGCCCCAACCAGCATCTGAACGGGTACGACGTGCTGTGGTTCGCCCGCAGCCGCTCCATGACCTCGGATTATGACCGCATGCAGCGGCAGAAGTGCGTCATGGCAGCCATGCTCCAACAACTCAACCCCGCCACGGTCGCCAGCAAGTTCACTGACCTGGCCGCGGCCACCGGCGAGACGGCGCGTACATCCGTACCCCCTTCTCAGATCGGTGTTCTGACTGACTTGGCGCTGAAGACGAAAACGCTGCCCATCATCTCCGTCTCTTTCACTCCGCCGTTGATCGACCCGGCCAACCCCGACTACCCGGCGCTGAGGGCGACGGTCGCGGACACAATCGCGCAATCCCAGTCCCTGGACAAGGCCGGTACGAATTCAGCGCCGACTGCGACGCAGACCGTACCAGCGCCGAGCGATCCCAGTGCTTTGCCCACCAGTACGGAGCAGCCCGCCGACACGACTGGCTATGTGTCGGGTGGAAACGTCACGGACAATCTCGACCAGGTCTGCTCGGTGAGTTGATAGGACAGCAGGCTGAGCTGATGGGACAGCAGGCCCTTCGGCTCACGAGTGGGATGGTAGTACTGCCGGGCCCATGAGGGTAGTGCGGACTTCCTGCCAGCGATCTCCCGGGATGACGGACAGAGGACCCTGCATGGAACCGGGCCGATAGCTCTCACCGCTGAGCATCGCGCAACGCCCACCCATTTCCGCGACCATCAGCGACCCAGGCAGATGATCCCAGGGCTTGCCGTCGCGGTACAGGACGAAATCGATCTCGCCTTCCAGGAGTTTCGGGTAGTCGATGCCGCAGGACCTCCACGAGCGCTTCAGGTCGACTTGGTCGGGCACAGGATCAATCTTTCTGTACGCACTGCCGCACAGGCGGGTCCGGTCGGTGTGACGAGCAATGGGCTGACCGTTCCGGCGTACCCCTGCTCCCTTCTCAGCGTGATACATCGTGGCGTGTATGGGTTGATAGATCCAGGCCTGGGTGACCACTGCGTTGTCCATGTGGGCCACCATGATGGCGAAATCGGGGGAATGGCGCGTGAAATTCTTCGTCCCGTCGATGGGATCGATGCACCACGCTTGCTCGGCCTGGGCCAAACCATCGAGAATGGCCGGGTTTGCAAAGGCCGCCTCCTCACCGACGATCAGCGCCTGAGGCGTCAGACGCGACAGTGCCTGGGCGATCGCGTCCTCCGCTTGGTGGTCGGCGATCGTCACCAGGTCCCCAGGTCGCTTCTCCTGGATCTGATCGGCCGTGAGTGTCCCGAACCGGGGGATGACGATCCGCTCGGCCACGTCCTTCAGCAGGTCTGCCACCTCAGCCGCTAGGGTCTGGTCATGTTTCATCCGTCACAGCCGACATTCTTCGCACAAGTCAGGGCAGAGCCCAGCCTTCGAGAAGGGAGCATGAAGCTAGTCGCTGTCTCCCGGTCGGGGTGGGAAGTCACGTCAATCAGACGCGGCAAAGTCACTGAATCAGCGGGGCAGACCGATGTACTGGCATTCCAGGTATTCGGAGATACCCTCGGTTCCACCTTCTCGGCCCATACCCGACAGCTTCATGCCGCCGAAGGGGGCGGCCGCGTTAGAGATCGGGCCGGTGTTGACCGAGAGCATCCCAACCTCCAGGCGGGCGGCGAGCCTCATCACCCGTGACATGTCCGAGGTGTGCAGATAACCGGCCAATCCGAAGGGCGTGGAGTTGGCCCGGCGTACGACCTCGTCCTCGTCGTCGAAAACTGTGACGGGAGCCACCGGACCGAAGATTTCTTGGGTCAGGATGGGGGTGCCTTCTGGCACGTCGCCCAGGACGGTCGGAGGATAGAAGAAGCCGACCCCATCCGGTACCACCCCTCCGGTGCGGCGTTCGGCGCCCAGATCGGCAGCCTCGTCGACCATGCGTGCCACGTCCTGGCGTTGGCCGGACGAGACCAGTGGACCCAGGTCAACCCCGGGGGTGAGGCCCTCGCCGACCTGCAGGCCGGCGAAGGCCTTGGCAAACCCGGCTGTGAACTCCTCGGCGACGCCGCGCTGGACATAGAAGGTGTTGGCCGCATTGCAGGCCTCGCCGTTGGAACGGGTCTTGGCGATCACAGCCGAGCGTACTGCCTGGTCGATGTCGGCGTCGTCGAAGACGATGAAGGGTGCACAGCCGCCCAATTCCATCGAAGTACGCAGAACATTTTGGGCCGACTGTTGCAGGAGAGTCTGGCCGACTTCGGTGGAGCCGGTGAAGGAGAGTTTGCGTAGTCGTGGGTCGGCGAGGAGCGGGGCTGAAATCGAGGAGGCGGAGGAAGAGGTGACAATGTTGACCACTCCGGCGGGGACCCCTGCCTCTTCGAGGATGCGGACGAAGGCCAGGGAGGTCAACGGGGTCAGTGAAGCGGGTTTCAGGATGGCCGTGCAACCTGCGGCCAGGGCAGGGCCGACCTTTCTGGTGGCCATGGCGAGCGGGAAGTTCCAGGGGGTGATCAGCAGTGAGGGCCCGACCGGGCGCTGGGCGGTGAAGATTTGGAGGATGCCTTCGGGGGCCACAGTGGTACGCCCGGAGATGCGGACCGCTTCCTCAGCGAACCAGCGCAAGAATTCAGCGCCATAGTTCACTTCGCTGAGAGCATCGGCCATCGGTTTGCCCATCTCCGCGGTAATGAGGGTGGCGATCTCGTCCTTATGCCCGATCAGCAGGTCAAAGGCCCGGCGCAAGATTTCGGAGCGGGTGCGCGGGCTCGTTTCGGCCCACATGAGTTGAGCCTGGCTGGCCGCGTCCAAGGCTGCCAGAGCATCCTCGGAACCGCCGTTGGCGACATCGGCCAGTTTCTCTTCGGTGGCCGGGTTCATCACCGGGAAGGTGCGCCCGGATTCCGCGGGCCGCCATTGCCCGCCGATGAACAGTTGCGTGGGGGTTATCGCGAGAGCGCGTTCGACGAGGCCGGATTGAGCCATTGTTTCCTCCTTGATGATCAATGTCTTTATCTTACGACGTGTCCGCATCGGATTCAGCCAAGGACGCCAATTTCCCTTCTCGAACCGTCGATCGACGGACAAGACAAACGACCCAGAGCTGTGAGCAGTCTGGGCCGTTTGTCCTGAGTGGGGGATTCAGGCTGAGCTTAATTCCACCGATCGCTGGCGTAGCAGCCATGGATCGGGGGATTCAGGCTATGCCCCGAGGGGGGCTTCAGCCTCGTCTTCCGGCAGTGGCTCGTTTTCCACCTCGCCAGTACGCACGTTGATGCCTGTCGAAGCGCGTACGAGGATTTCGTCGAACTTCTCCACTTCGGCTTTCTTGTCCTGCTTGCCGGCGAAAATCAAGGTACCGATGATCGCTGCGAGGAAGCCGGCCGGGATGGAGAACAGGCCTGGTGTGGTCAGCGGGAAAATCGCCGTACCGACGAACATCGCTTTGCCTGCCACCGGGTTCCAGACGTTCGGGCTCAAGGCCACCAACCCCAAGGAGGTGATCAGGCCGACGAGCATGCCGATGATGGCACCTTGCCGGTTGAACTTTTTCCAGAAGATCGTCAACAAGATGACGGGCAAGTTGGAACTGGCGCCCACTGCGAAGGCCAGAGACACCAGGAAGGCGACGTTCATCTTTTCCGCGCCCAGCGAGATCAGGATGGACACAATCGCGATTCCGATCGAAGCGATCCGTGCCATACGCATCTGCTCCTTCTGGGTGGCCTTGCCTTTGCGCAGGATCTCGTTGTAGAAGTCGTGTGCGAAGGCGCCGGCGCCGGTCAGGACCAGGCCTGCCACGACAGCCAGGATCGTGGCGAAAGCCACGGCGCAGATAAAGGCGAAGAGGAAATCCCCGCCCAGCTTGTCTGCCAGCATCGGGGCTGCCATGTTGCCGCCCGGGTCCTTGGCCAAGATCGCGTCCTTGCCCACGAAGGCAGCCGCGCCGAAGCCGAGGAACATGGTCATGACATAGAAGATGCCGATGATCCAC
>WREX01000045.1 GCA_009779115.1 Propionibacteriaceae bacterium | reverse complement strand
GATGCCGCTGATGAACGTGATCAATAACCTGATCTACACGCTGGTGGCGATCACCGGCGGGGTGTTGTCGATCGGCTTCGGCCTGCCCGTCGGCACGGTCGTCAGCTTCCTGTTCTACTCCAAACAGTTCGCCCAGCCGCTCAACGCAGTGGCAGGGATGTGGAACACCATCCAGCAGGCCCTCGCCGGGGCAGAACGGGTGTTCGAGATCCTCGACCAACCCGAAGAGACCCCCGACGCGCCCAACGCCATCGTCGAACGCGAGGTCGCGGGCCGCGTGGTGTTCAAAAACGTGTACTTTTCCTATCCCCGGACGAGTACGGGCGCGGGCTTGATCTCCAGTCCGGTGGAGGAGTCCGGGAAGGGAATCAACAGTGATCATCCTTCTGACAAGCTGATTCTTAGGGACATCAGTTTTGAAGTGAAACCTGGTGAGACCATCGCACTGGTCGGGGAAACCGGTGCGGGCAAGACAACACTAGTTAATCTGCTCCTGCGGTTCTACGACGTGAACACCGGACAAATCCTCATTGACGGGGTCCCCATCACCGGCATCGTCCGCGACAGTTTGCGCCGCTGTTTTTCTGTCGTTCTGCAAGACACCTGCCTGTTCACCGGCACCATACTGGACAACATCCGTTATTCCCGACCGGAGGCCACCGAAGACGAGGTCATCGCCGCGGCCAAGCTCGCCCACGCCCACGAATTCATCGAAAAACTGCCCCACGGATACCAGACACCCGTCTGGGGCAGCTCAGACAACCTCAGCGAAGGACAGCGTCAGTTGCTCGCCATCGCGAGAGCCGTCCTCAACGACAGCCCGATCCTGATCCTCGACGAAGCGACCAGTTCAGTCGACACCAAGACAGAAAAAGACATCCAACGCGCACTCCTGCGCCTGATGACCAACCACACAAGCTTCCTCATCGCACACCGGCTGTCCACCATCCGCGACGCCGACCGCATTATGGTCATCGGCGACCAACGCATCCTGGAAAGCGGCAACCACGCAGAACTGATGGCACTCAAAGGGCGCTACCACGACATGGTCGTCAGCCAAATGGGCGTGATCGACTCAACACCGACCACCGAGAAACCGGGAACCCGGTAACGCATCATGGATCAGCGTCCACCCACGGGGCCACACAGTCTTCAGGCCCATGAGTGGAGGCGACCGGCCACGACCAGTCTCACACCGAGTGCCACATCTCGCCATCGCCCGCATCGCCGTGCAACCCGGCTGATTACACCTCAAACCTGCCCGGGGCGCCAGGCTCACAAAAAGTGTCACACCATCATCCGAACACCAGACAGTACTCATTTGGCGATATTCGATGACAAGTTGACATCACTGCTGTATTGTCTGAACGAATCTCATCACGCCCGACGTCCGACTGCGACCACCGAGGGCTTGACCGGGGTTCTAAACTAATCAGCACGAAAAGGGGAAGGTGGCATATGGCACGATCAGTGATCAAGACCGGATCGTCTTTCCATTCAGCCGGGCGGTACACCGCCGACGAGCCGGCACGAATCGCCGTCAAAACATGGGCTCCGGCTGGAGTGGGTCCCGACCAGCCGCCTGTCGCCATCCTGCAACTCAACCATGGGATGTCCGAGCACATCAACCGCTACGATCGTTTCGCGCGCAAGGCTGCTGAACGCGGATGGCTGGTGGTTGGCATGGATTTCCTCGGGCACGGGGATTCGGTCGATGAGAGGCGCCAACTCGGGTTTTCGGGGCCGCCGCTGCCTGGCGGGCGCAACGTCTTCCTTGAGGACATGCATCGTTTACGAGTACGCACCCAAGCTCAGTGGCCCGACATCCCGTACTTCATGTTCGGACACTCGATGGGCTCGTTCGTCCTGCGCGCGTATCTGGAGGAGCACAGCGATGGGCTGTCGGGGGCGATCATCTGTGGGACAGCGGCCATGAGCCCGCTCATGGTCACCTTCGGCAAGGGCCTCTTGACGGCTCTCGGCACCGTCTACCCACCCGAGCACCGGTCCCGGTTGTTCGCCGTCATGTCCATCGGGCCCTACAACAAACCTTTCGAGAAAAAGGGCCGCGCGCGCACCCAGTTCGAGTGGCTCTCAGGCGACGACCGGCAGGTCACCGGGTACATGTCCGACCCGAGCTGCGGTTTCATGTTCACCCTGTCCTGCGACCGCCTCTTGATGGACAGTCTCGCCCGAGCCAATGCCCCTGCCGCCTACCGCCACGTCAACAAGGACCTCCCCCTCCTGCTGCTCTCCGGCGGCGCCGATCCCGTGGGCGGCATGGGCAAGGGAGTACGTAAAGTAGCCCGGGCCTACCAAAGGGCCAATGTCCACGACGTGACTCTGCATATCTACCCCGGCGATCGCCACGAACTCCTCAACGAACGCAACCGCGGCCAGGTCACCTCCGACATCCTGACCTGGATCGATGCCCACCTCGACACCGCGACCTAGTCATACCCTTCTTTCAAGTCGTAAGGCGGGAACCATCGTACCGACTCGAATTCTGTGACCCGCCCCTCACGCACACTCACCCCCTCACTGGCCAGTGCCTTGGCCTGCCACTGATGAGGCACGTCGTGGACTGCGGCCAGCCGACCACCGCTGGCCACCACACGATGCCAGGGCAGTTCGGCAGCGCTCTGGTGGGCGATCGCGCCCACCCTGCGAGCCGCACCCGGGTATCCACAACCCGCAGCGACATCCCCATAGGTCATCACCCTCCCCCAAGGGATGTCCGCCACGAGCGATTCCACCCGTTCTGCCAGCTCAGTTCGACCCATGTGCGGCACTGTACAACACTGGTACGACATAGCGCCCGGGCTGTCCACACTCAACAACCCCTGATGAATTCCACCGTTTCTAACCGTAGGTGTCGCGCGGCCCGCGACCGGGGACAGACCGGATTCCCTTCTTCCATGAAGGGGCCTGGGGTCCGAGGATGCGCAGCGACGTGACGGTACGCGGGCCGAGGATCTCGTTCAGGCGGGCGACGATCTGCGGGGCCATCGTGCGCAGGGAGGTGGCCCAGGTCGTGGACTCCGCCCGTACGGTCAGGACACCGGATTCCCACTTCTCGGGCTGGGTGTGGGCCGCGTTCACATCACCGACGAACTCCGCCCACCGCGGCATCAAAGACGCGATGGACACTTGTTTCTTCCAGCCCCGCCGTGTTAGAACAGCATCCAAGACGGCTCCCGCGGGCTGGGGGTCGCGGCCCGATGGGCCTGGTCCCGACCATTCCACATCCGGGGGATCTTGGTGGACGCGCCGCTTGCGGCGTTTGACCGGTGTCACCCCTCTGGCCGCCGCCGCGATCCGCTCGGCGACGTCGGTGCCCGTCGGGTCGTGCGGAGGACGGTACGCATCGGGTCCGGATCCCGAGTCTGACTCCCGTGGGTCAACATCGGTCGGTTCCGGGACCGGCGGGTCGTCTGTGGGATTGTTCCGTGTAGTCATGACCCGGTCCCCTCACCAGGAGCCGCTCCACTGGCGCACACCACTATGCCGGGTTCCACGTCGTACATCGTCGCGGCCAGATTATCGGGGAGGTCACGGCGTACTGCAACAGTGACGAGGGCTTGCTCGACTGAGGTCACGGCTTGGACCACACGAGTACGGCGGTGTTCGTCCAGCTCGGCGAAGACATCGTCGAGAATCAGGATCGGTTCGACGCCGTCGTCGTGCAGCAGGTCCAGACTGGCGAGCCGCAGGGCCAGGGCGAACGACCACCCCTCTCCATGGCTGGCGTAGCCCTTGACCGGCAAATCCCCCAGTGACAAGGACAGATCGTCTCGATGTGGCCCGACCAAACAGACTCCACGAGCGATCTCCTCCCCGCGGCGCTGCTCAATCTTCCCGGCCAGGTATTCCCGGACCTCGTCGACGTCGGACGAGGTTTCAAGCGGTACGGACGACGATTGATACGCCATCGTGGCACGCGACGGCACGGGGGCGATGCCGTCGTAGTTTGTCTCCAGCATCGGATGGATGTCGTCGATGGTCCGCAGCCGGGCGGCGACAACCTGCGCGCCGAGCCGGGCGATCGCCTCATCCCACACGTCCAGTGTCTCCTCCGCGCCGCCACCCCCATGGCGCTGACCGCGCCCTGACAGAGCCTTGAGCAGGGCGGTCTTCTGCTTCAGCGCCCGGTCGTACTCCGCTCGTACTCCGGCGATCCTGGGCCAGCGGGTGACGACCAACTCGTCGATGAACGCCCTTCTCGCAGCCGGATCCCCGCGCACGATCGCCAAATCCTCCGGCGCGAAGACGACCGTCCTGACCGCTCCGAGGATCTCCCGGGGACGCACGGCCGCCTTGTTCAACTGGGCCCTGTTGGACTGGCCCGCGCGAATCTCGACCGCCACACTCAGGCTGCGGTCGTCGCCCACCCCTGCCTGGACGCGCGCGCTGACCGTCGCCATCTCACACCCGGACCGGATCAGTGGCTGGTCACCCGCCACCCGGTGGGACTCCAGGGTGGCCAAAAAATGCACCGCTTCGACGAGATTGGTCTTGCCGTGCCCATTCGGACCGGCGAACACGTTCGTCCCCGGACCCAGGGCGAGGTCGAGATGCTCGTACGACCGGAAATCGGTCAGCCGCAAATGAGACAGGTACACAGTTGCCTAGGTTCTGGTGGTGGCGAATGGTGGCGATCGAGGCGAGTCTGTCACACGGCTCGGACATCCGGCAAAACGCGGTGTCAGCGCGGGTGAACGGACAGGTTAGCTGGACAGCCGCATCAGCATGATGACGTGGCGATAATCGGTCGCCGGTTCGCCGTCGAGATCAGGCAGGGCCGTCACCAAACACGGCTTCCCAGACCCGGTGAACGAAATGTGGACGTACGTCGAATCGAGGATCGACAAGGCATCCATCAAGTAATGCGGATTGAACCCGGCCTCAGTCAACGGCGGATCGCCCGGGCCAAAATCGACCACGGCGCTGACCGCTTCGGACGCCTGTGCCTGGTCCCCGCGGGCCGCTTCCAAAGTCACGGACTCTTGGTCGATCCGCATCCGCAAACTGGTGTTCTTCTCGGCCACCAGGGCCACCCGGCGTACTGCTGACGCCAGATCCTGGGTGTTCGCCCGTACTGTCAAATCCCCGGGGATGTTCATCAGGTGGCGCAACTTGGGGAACTCGCCGTCCAGCAACCGGGTCGTGATCTGACGGGTGCCCGACGAACCTTCCGACTCGAAACCGATCAGCCCCTCCCCGGCAGACGCCTCAGCCAGCGAAATGGTGATTCTTTCCGACCCGAGCATCGACTTGGCCGTTTCCGCGAGCACCTTGCCAGGTACCAGGGCTGAAGTTTCGCCGACCTCGGACGAAGGGTTCCATGTGATCTCTTTCAAGGACATACGGTAACGGTCTGTGGCCAGCAGCGACAGGTTGTCGCCGTCGAATTCCACTTTGATCCCGGTGAAGACGGGCAAGAGCTCGTCGCGGCCGGCGGCCACCACAACCTGGTTGACAGCCTTGGACAGGTCGTCGGCCCCGATCCAACCTGACGCCTTGGGCATTTTCGGCAGGTCTGGGTACTCGTTGACGGGCAGGGTCTGGAAAGCGAACCGTGCGGACCCGCACACCAACTCCAACTCCGTGTCACTGCTGGACAAAATGACCGGCTTGGATGGCAGGGAGCGCGTGATGTCGGCCAGCAACCTGCCGGACACGAGGACAACTCCTGGAGTCTCCACGTCGGCCTTGATCGTGACCTGGGCTGAGGTCTCATAGTCGAAACTGGACAAGGTGACGACATCGGCTTCGGCTTTGATCAGCAGTCCGGCCAAGATCGGAAAGCTCGGACGAAGCGGGAGGCTGCGCGCAGCCCATGCCACCGCATCAGCCAAGACATCTTTGTCGAGTTGAATTTTCATGGATGCTCCTTGTCCTAGAATCCTATCCACGTGTCAATGTCCATGGTACCTGGATTGAATATACGGATACCCTGCCCGAGTCTATCGGCTTGCGATCACGTGCGAAATCCTGGCCCGGATCGTGCGACGAGGACAGTGTCGAAACCTGCTGTGTCGTTCCCCGGATGCCGCGAGTGATGAAAATAGATCGCTCGTTGCAACTTTTGCATGATGTCACACAACGCTTCAGCGCCCTCGTTACTATGCTGAGATCGGCATGACAGAACAGGTTAGGAACGACAGCCATGAGCGACACTGCAGACACACGTCGTCGTACTGAGGTGAATTCCCTCGTCAACGCGGATCCAGGTGACACAATTGTGCTCCAACCCTCTGCCGGGTCATCGCATCAACCCGGTGGATTCCTCCGCTGGTTCTCAGGCAAGGCCCACTGGCTCTTCCTCATCATCGCCGTCCCCCTGCTGCTTGTCATGGTCACCGTCAACCCTGTCGGCAACGGGATGGACGAGCAGACCCACACCCTTCGCGCCTGGCAGATCAGCCAATTCAACCTGTTCCCCGGGCCCGATGGTTCGGACACCATCCCCGTGGGACTCGACGCATACATATGGAGCACGGTTCCTTCCTTCCACGACTCCATCGCCTCCTTACCCGATAATTATGGGTCAGGCGCCGTCGGAATTCGGGATTCGGATCTTCATGTCAACTGGTCAAATAGCCTTGCGACAAACGCATACTTCCCGATGATCTACTTCCCGGGGGCTGCAGGCTTCCTGATCGCCAACGCCTTGAACACCTCGGTGAGTACGGCGTACTGGCTGGCACGGGCAGGCCAAGCCCTGGCTTTCTGTGTGATCGGGTTCATCGCTCTTTTCCTCGTACGGCGAACCCGTATGTCGTGGCTGATTTTCGCATCCGCGCTCCTGCCTGTCACCTTGTTCCAATCGTCCTATGTCACGGCTGACACCTTGTCGTTAGCCTTCGCTCTTCTCTTCGCCGCCACGCTTTTCAACGTGCTGCTGGAATCGGCGTACTCCCGAAGCCGAACGATCTGGCTGTTGTGCGCAGCCTCTTTGCTCACGTGGACGAAACCCACAGTGGTGGTTTTCCTCCTGCTGTTGCTGATGGTTCCCGGCGCTCGCCTAGCCACTCACAGATGGCGAGGGAACCTTCTCAAAGCCATTCCCTTCGCTGTCTTGGCCGGGTCTTATCTCCTGCTCAACAAGATCTTGCACCACCTCGGGATCGGTGCCTCAGTGACATCCAGCGGGGGTAGCGTGCAGGCTCTCTTCGAGCATCCCGTGTACACCGCGCGCATGTTCTTCCAAGCCAACCTCAGCATGGGCGGCGGCTACCTCACCGATTCGGTGGCCCAATTCGGATACAACTCCTTGGGTTTCGTCGGCGTCATCACCCTGGTGATCTGCCTGATCTCCCTCACTCTGGCAGGTTTCTACGCTGAAAAACTCACAGTACGACACACCAGCCTGTTCTTCCTTCTCGCCTGCGTACTGTTCGCCGGGGCAACCGAATCTACATTTTTAGCCGTCGGACAAGGACTCAACTATGGCCCAACCCTGGGCATCCAGGGCCGTTATTTCACGTACGGCTTCCCCTTCATCATTTACGCCTTGACAAAGCTCGTTCCCCTGCGCGTCCGCGAACATCTCCACACCCGGCTCCCTGTGACCATCACAGTCCTCTCCCTGGCCGGACCGCTACTCGTGGTCGTCTACACCTGGTGGATGATCGGCTGGATCAACTTCTCCGGTTGAATCTCTGCCACCGCTGAGACGTCAACGGGCTCGTCTGCGATGCACAAGCCTGCCAAGGACGGTCTTGACCGCGCCCACTCGCTGGGAAAGTTTGTACCAGTGAGACCCGTGGATCGCCAATAAAGCCTGATCCCGATGCCACAGCAATGTTCTTGTCGTGACAAGATCAGCTTCTGCGATCTCAAGCGCAGCTTTGGCCTGCTCACTGTCCTGGAGTGCCGACACCACGTCAGCCAAGTAGACAAGAATCATCCCCTATTCCCTAGATTCGGTTGACTTCGAATTCTACTGATGTCGATCAAAGGCCAGATATCGACTGTGTTGGAATTTATCGACCATTTCGATACTCCTGGGGTTTATCGCCGGGAAAAGGATGAGGCAGACAATTCATTAATTGTGTAATACATTTATAGACCATTTAATGTTGGCTACAGCTACCGAAAGGCAGACCATGAAAACCCTTCGTAGGGGAGCGCTGACTGTAATTATACTTGCATCGTCGCTAGTCATATCCCTAATTCAATCTTCTCCTACTGCTTCAGCACTCACTAGTTCTGAGGCTTTCACTGTTGCAATCAACGAAGCCAGTAAATTCCAAATATATGATGTCGTAAATGACAATTGCGGAGGACATACTGGATGTTGGGAACGCGCCGGACAAATTAAGACTAATGTGGCCCGACTGGCCGGACAATCCGACGCCTATGTTCGAGATATCGTCCGGCATGAAGTTGCGCATAATCAAATCAACGCCATATGTAATACCGTTGATCCTCCTATCACTGCCGGTGTTCACTACTACGCGCCTGGAGTTAATCATCAACAAGAAAACTTTGAATTCGTGACAGATGCTTATGCTGTTCTCTACAACGGTATGTCAATAGCTCATGCTTGGTAATTGCAGGATTCAAGTGTCACGGCACGTGACTTGGTCAATTTCGAGACCATTGCTGGTGACATTCACGACTACACTTGCATTGCTGTGCCGAATAACTGGGTAGACGCCAATGGTGACGGAATCCAAGACAGTGCACAACTGCCTTATCAAACTGATCTCAATCAGGACGGTCGTCCTGAAATCATCAATTTTGGATATTCCGGAACAAATATTTCCTGGAATCACGGGTCTAGCTTTTCGAGTCCACTGGGAGTCTATGCGGGCTTTAGCTATTACACTGGTGGATGGAGCGTCGAAGACAACCCGCGCACAATGCTTGATGTCAACAAAGACGGCTACCCCGACATCGTCGGATTCGGCAATGCCGGAGTCTACGTCGCCCTCAACAACGGGATAAACGGGTTCAGCACCGCAGGACTTTGGAACAATAGCCTGGGTTATAACAATGGTGATCGTCCGGACCAAACCATTCGATTGATAGGAAAGTGACCGCCAATTCACGGTTCTGATTCCAACGACAAAAGGCTTCGAATTCTCGACACTGCTGTTCCGCGGCCGCTGCAATAACTTTGATGAAGACAGTGACCCAGACCTGAGTATCCTCTCGTGGCACCTGCTGTCTCAGTTGGAGCGCGAGTCACAAAATATCCCTGTCATGGATAGGCCTTTTATTCGTCATACACTGGTTCGCGGCCTTGAAAGGTAATCCATGGTCGCGAATGAAAATTCGTCATCTTGTTAGCCCGGAGTTTGAATTATTTGGACTCCGGGCCAACAACATTCTTTTCCTTTATTATCCGATACCCTACTAATCAGTACCCATTCATGGTTTCAAAACACTCGAGCCAGGATCACTTTCCGTAACGGGTTCTCTTGAGCAGTCATCACGCATGGATTCCTTCCGCCCCGGATAACAACAACTGCCTGGTATAGAGTGTCGCTATGAATCGCTTGTGGTCATCCCCGACTCGGCGATCACTTCCATGGGGAGACTCACGTGAAGAATCACAACAAGACAACTGGACTGCACTGTGAGGCAGTCTCCTTCCGCGGCACACTGCCTGTCATGCCCACTTGGAATCTGATGCGTTCCCCGAACGGTGGACGTTCATGAGTGCGACCATCCTCTATGTTGGGGCCACTGCGACGTTGTCCAATGGCGCCGAACGTGTCGGCAAGAGCCTCATGACGCGGCTCCTGAAAGAGGGATACCACGTGCATTGCGTCAAGCCTGTCACGCATCAGCATGACAGGTATGGCGAGGATTTAGGCTCGCTTGGTGTGACCGTGCACTCTGTTCCCTACGGATGGTGGACTGATGGCGACGAATCGCGAAGTGACGTGGAAATCGAGGCAGTCCACGCCATCGTAGAAATAATCCGGATATCCCACGCTTCCCTGGTGATCTCTAATACCCTCAACGTTCCCTGGGGGGCGTTTGCAGCAGCCGTGTCAAATGTGCCACACATCTGGCTCGCGCATGAGTATCCAAACGAGGGTGAGTTTTCCTACTTATCACGACGCCTGGCGATGATCAACGCCTTATCCAGTTGTCTGATGACTGCCAGTGAGGGTCTGCGCGACGTGATGGCAACCCAGTACGGAATTGAGGCGATCAGCTTCCGTCCCCCAGTGGACATTCCTGCTATTAGTGACAGCGCCATCCACGATCAACGCCTAGTGTGTGTCAGTGGAGGTTACAGCGACCGAAAAAATCAATTGGAACTCCTGAAGGCTTTGGCAATCATCAAAGGACGTGATCCTGCCTTCTCAACTCAGACTCTGCTGATAGGAGGCGATGCGAGAGGTTTATATTCGGAAACCCTCAGGACTTTCATCTCGCAGCACGGCTTGAGTGACCTGGTGACATTTGTGGACTTCACAGAAGACCCGTGGCTCTTGGTGAGGAGCACCGATGTCGCAGTCTTCCCATCAAAACAAGAGGTTTTTCCGATCGCCGTCTGTGAAGCGATCTTGGCAGGATTGCCAGTTATAGCTTCTGACATTCGCGGTCACACAGAAGTGGCTGATCTGTCCGGTGGTCTAGTGACTGGCAGAATAAAGCTCTATCGCTGTGGCGACGCCTCCGATCTGGCTGACAATATGGTGAAGACACTGGATACAAACATGCCCACGAACGTCATGGATGCCAGTGACAATTTGAGAGAGTGCGTGTTGCAGGAAACCGCTTTAGGTCCAGTGGTGGCTGCAGTTGAATCGGTGCTAGAAAAGGAAGGGGTCATTGGTTCGTGGTCGATACCCCCCTACATTCTCACTGTGACAGATACCGCCCAATCACGGTGGCAATTGTTAGTCGGAATCACTCAAAGATTGGGAATTGAGGCACCCACCGATCAACCAGACGCTGTCAGGGTCGACGCAATCATCTCTAGGATTCGCGAATTGGAATCTCACATCCAAGACCAAGAACGAGAAATCACAGAGTTGGGCAAGGCCTATAACTCCATGCTAATCTCACGAAGATGGCGCACAGTAACAGCAGTGCTCTCACCGTTAGACTGGGTTCGAAGATCCTTGTTCTCACGCCGATCTGGATAATACCCGGATCCACCGATCGCTTGCGTTGCGAGCGACCCTGTGGGGGTGCGATGGGTCGGCGGGTGGCGTGAGGGCAGACTGGACGTCTGTTTAGCGACGCCCGACGAGCCAGCGTGCCGGCACAGGGTCGCGGAGTAGCAATGGATCGGTGGATTCGGGTAATACATCGAAAATTCGCGTTTCTCATGCCAGGGTTGAGTGAACTGGTGACCTGGTCCCGCTGACTCGCTGTCACTCATGGTCGCTAGCCGTGTTTTCTTGGAAAACAGAAGCAGAAAAGAGGAGAGCAGTGAATCCAATAACACAGTGGGCATTGTTCGAGTACTCGACTGAGAACATTGGCGACGAGATTCAAAGCATTGCAGCGAGGAGGTTCTTGCCGCATGTCGATCACATGATCGACAGAGACCATCTTGGAGAATTCCGGACGACAGGTGAACAACAGGTTGGCCTCATAGCCAACGCCTGGTACATGCATCCCCCTTATGCGTGGCCGCCACGGGACCCATCTGTGACACCTCTTCTGATTTCCATGCACATTGATGTCAAAGATCCTCACGTGGAAAGGGTTTTCTCGTCATCTGAGTCTCTGGCCTATTTCGAACGCTTCGGTCCTGTCGGAGCCCGAGACACCAGTACGCTGAACTTCCTGACTCATCATGGCGTAGACACTTGGATGTCAAGATGTCTTACTCTGACTCTGTCACGAGACGAACGTATCCCCACTGCTGAATACATCCTCGCCGTTGATTGTCCTCCTGATGCTGTGGCCGCCTTACGTCAGCAAACCGACAGACCCATCGTCCACGTTTCTCCGTACCACATGGCAAATTTGGAGCGCGACGAACGCTTCAGGCTCGCTGAATTCTTGCTGATGCTCTATCAATCAGCACACACCGTTGTTGCATCTCGGCTGCACGCGGCTCTTCCGTGTTTAGCATTCGACACTCCTGTCCTGCTTGTGAAGACAGACACGACATTCGATGAAGCCAGGTTCGACGGCCTGACTGAACTGCTGCACTGTTCGACGCCAGAGGAAATCATCCATGGCTCCAATACTTACGATGTTGATCATCCACCACAGAACTTACAACACTACGTTCCTTTCAGAGATCGGCTTGTGAATGTTGCCACGTCGTACACCGGTTATGACAGCGTGGCCACGGGTCAATCTATAATGTCGATTGATCCTTCCACGTGGAGTCACGACGCGACTTTCCTCTCCATGTTTGGCAAATTCCTCAGTGATTCCTATCCCTCTTTCGTCCAACACTTCAACAGTGACGCACTAGTGGCCGACTTGCGTCACCAATTGACTCGTGCCGAAGCCTCAGATCGCGACCTGGCGCACCTACAGGATCAGATGGCTGCGTTGCTCAGCTCACGTTCGTACCGACTGGGACAGGCCCTGACATCTCCGATCCGGCTACTGCGCCGCCTTAGGGCTCGCCTGTTCTAAAGGCAACGGAAGAGTGATGTGTCGTAGATTGTGACATTGGTTGGCGCCGTGATAGCAAATCTCGCGGCAGTGCGAGGTGATCACAAAAACACAACCCGGTGATGATGAAGCTACGTAATGTCTTCTTTTAGTCATCGTCATCACTGCTGTGTGATCTGTGGATAGCTTGTGTCGGCGATAAGAATAATCTGAATAACATGAATGGGATTCCTGTGGATAAGTCTGTGGAAACTGTGGACAGAGTGTGGACAAGAAGACCGCTCGGCGCCCTGTTGATTCCTATCCCCAGCCTTTTCACGAATTTGTCCACAGGCGGACGTGACAATGATCGAAGTAATATCGACTTATATCTTTGCTTCAAAAGGGCAGTTTAAGGACAAAGGATGAATAAATTTATTTCGTTGTCGTGACCCGGGTGAGCCCAGAAACATGCTTCGTCGCTAGTCAGGGGTCAGATTGGTATCATTCAGAGATCATGACTGAGAAGAAAGCATCGTTTTTATCAGGGTGTGATTCGCGAAAGAGACAAGGCGTAGTTCCATCCGGGCTTAGTCACATCCATGAGTTCCTGACGGCATGGTGACAACACAGACAACAGGACGAGGGTGAAACCAGAATCACGAGGTTTGTTGCTTCAGCCGTGAGGTGATTTCCGAGATCGTGTTGAAGATGCCGCGGTCCTGGACCATCATGTCGGAGATCTTGCGATGAGCATGGAGGACGGTGGTGTGGTCGCGGCCGAACAAGGCGCCGATCTTCGGCAACGACAATTCGGTCAGATCGCGGCACAGATACATAGAGACTTGCCGGGCCAGGGCCACATTGGCTGTACGGTTGGCGCCGATCAGATCGTCGACCGTCAGTCCGAAATAGTGGGCGGTGTGGGTCATGATCATGGCGGCCGTGATGGGCTGGCCGAAGACGTCGGGCAGAAGGTCCTTCAGCACGATCTCCGCGAGTTCCAGATTGACCGATTGCCCGTTGAGGGATGCGAAGGCAGTGACCCGGATCAGAGCCCCTTCGAGTTCACGAATGTTGGTCTGGATTTTCGATGCAATGAACTCCAGCACTTCAGGAGGGACCAGCAAGCGCTCGGCGACAGCCTTTTTTCGCAGGATGGCGATGCGGGTCTCCAGGTCGGCCGGTTGGATGTCGGCGATGAGTCCCCACTCGAAGCGCGAGCGCAGCCGAGGCTCCAACGCCTCCAACATCTTCGGCGGCCGGTCGGACGTCATGACGATCTGCTTTTGAGCGTTGTGAAGGGTGTTGAAGGTGTGGAAGAACTCTTCCTGGGTCTGGATCTTGGACTCCAAGAACTGGATGTCGTCCAGCAGCAGAATGTCGACCTCCCGGTACATCGCCCGAAAGTGTGCCGTCCGATTGTCGGAGATGGCATTGATGAAGTCATTGGTCATCTCCTCGGTGGAGACGTACTTGACCCTCAATTGGGTGTAGTAATCGTGAATATAGTGACCAATGGCATGAAGCAAATGTGTCTTGCCTAGTCCGGACGCCCCGTAGATCATCAAGGGGTTGTACGACTTGCCGGGGCTCTCCGCGACCGCGACGGCAGCCGCGTGGGCGAACCGGTTGGACGGCCCGATGACAAATGTCTCGAAAGTGTACTTGGGATTGAGTCGCTCCAGTTGCTGAGAGCGGTCCTTGGCCGAAGGAGCCGTGGGAATCGATAAGGACTCGACCACCGGAGCCAGGGGAGCAGAGGACGGGATGGACAGACTCTCGTCCACCACAGTCGAGACCCGTACCAGCGTGTCGAGATAGCTGGACGCAACCTGTTCGATCCGCGATCTCAGACGCTGGTCGATCCTGTCGCGGATGAAATTGCTGGGCACGATCAGGTGCAGGGTCGCCCCGTCGAAGTCGGTTGGCTGAGAAACAGACAGCAAAGCTCGGTTGCCTGGATCGAGCGTGGACAACAAATGATTCCACAAGGAGATGAGCACGTCCGAGGAGTCGGTCGAGGTCACCTGGGCTCCTCTCATCTGAATGCCAATGTGGTTGTCCACATACTTATCCACATTTGTGAATACATTAAGCTTTTCTTACAATCCCTAAGAATTACCGTAAACCTTCTGTGACCGAGAACACAAGTACGATCAGGACAAAGTTAGAAGGACACGGCGTGTCGGCTGGACGACAAGTCAATTATTAGTTTATCGATAAGTGACTTAGGTTCTTTATCTGCTGTTAAGACGCCTGACAAACTTGCTCCACCAGCTCATTTGGCGTATCGTTGCACAGTCGCCTATGTGGCGATGATTCCCCTGTTGACACGCAGCAGGATGGATTGAGAAATGAGTGTGGGAGCCTCTAGTGAGCAAGCGAACCTTTCAGCCAAGCAATCGGCGTCGAAACAGGACGCATGGGTTCCG
>WREX01000044.1 GCA_009779115.1 Propionibacteriaceae bacterium | reverse complement strand
GATCGGGCACACCAAGTGCGCGGCCGGAGTCGCCGGACTGATTCGGGCGGCCTTGGCCGTACGCCACGGAGTGATTCCGCCCACCCTGCACCTGGAGAACCCTGTCCGCTCCTACAAGGAAGGACAGTCGCCTTTCGCTTTCAACGCCAACGGACACGCGACCGTGTGGTCGGGGGAGCGCCGAATCGCTGGAATCTCCGGCTTCGGCTTCGGCGGGACGAATTTCCACGCCATCGTCCAGAACTATGAGCCAGGGGTTCCCGACATGCCGGTCTCCGCCGTGTGGAGCCGGGAACTCTTCATGGTCCGCGGTGACACCATGGAGGAGGCCTGTGACCGGCTGCGCAAGGTCCAGGCGCTGTACGAGGCCAATCACGCCGTCCATTTGCGCGACGTCGCCTATTCCCTGGCCACCGAATCAGACAAGCCGGTGCAAATCTGCATCGTGTCGGGATCGTGGTCTCGTCTGATCTCCAAGATCGACATCGCCCTCACCGGCGTCAAGACTCCCGGTGTGTACTACCGTGAGCCCGTCGAAGGCAAGGTTGCTTTCCTGTTCTCCGGCCAAGGGAGCCAACAGGTCAACATGGCACGCGACATGTTCGTCATGTTCCCGTGGCTGCGGACCGAGCTGGCGAAATACCCCGACTACCAGAAGATCCTCTTCCCCAAGAGCGTCTTCTCCGAAGATGCCCGTCAAGCCCAGCAACAGGCCATGACCGACACGCGCAATGCCCAGCCCTTGCTCGGATTCGTCGACACCGCCATCGCTCGACTGCTGACGTGGTTCGGGGTCGCTCCGGACACGGTGGCCGGGCACAGCTACGGCGAGCTGCCCGCTCTGACCTATGCGGGAGTGATCCCCGAGGCCGACCTGGCTGACATGTCGCGAGCGAGGGCCGAGGCCATCTTGACCGCAGCGGGAGACGACCCCGGCGCCATGGCCGCCATCAGGCAGACCCGCGAGCAGGTCGAAAAACTACTGGCGAGCCACAAGGATGTCTGGGCCGTCAACTACAACGCTCCGACCCAGATCGTCGTCGGTGGAACCACCCCGGCGATCGAGGCGCTGGTCGCGGAATGCCGGACCAACCACATCAAGGCTCAGCGTATCGACGTGGCGTGCGCCTTCCACACACCCTTGTTGGTCGGGGCTGACAAGAACTTCACCCGGTATCTGGACCAAGTGCATCTCGGCGAGCCGAGGATACCGGTGTGGTCGAACACGACAGCCGAGCTGTATCCGTCGGATCCGGCTCAGATCAAAGAACGGTTGGCAGAACACTTGGTCAGCCCCGTTCGTTTCTCCGACGAACTGCGGGCCATGTACGAGGACGGTACCCGCGTGTTCATTGAGGCCGGTCCGGGCGGGGTCCTGATCGGTTTAGCAGCGGCAACGGTTGGTCAGGGCGTTGTCACGATTCCCACCGAAGCCAATGGAGAGTATTGTGTACGTACCCTCCTGAGGGCTTTGGCCCAATACGTCTCGGCCGGTCGCACGATCCATGCCGAGAGACTGTTCACCGGCCGTCGTGTCACCAAACTCGATCTTGATTCACCAGAGAGTTACGCAGTCAGTGCCACGACATGGATGGTGGACGGAAAAGAAGCATTGCCCATCAAGCGCTGGAACGAGCAGGGTGAACAGCATGTGGCTGTCAAACCCCTCTACTCACCCGCCGATGTCGATCGATTCCAACGAATCAGTTTAGGAGAGGAACCCATGACCCAACCCCCCGTCCCGCCTGCGCCCGTCGAGGACAGTCCAACGACGCAACCTGTTCCGCCACAGCAGCTTGTGACTCCACCGCAACCCTCTCCGCAGCCCGCGCCCGTGCAACCCGCCGTCGTGCCGCAGCCCGCAGCTGTCCAGCCTGTTTATCCGCCCCAACCTGCTGCGATGCCCCAGGCCGTCATGCCTGTTCCGGCTGGTCCCGTCCCAATGATGCCCATGGTCGACGGACATAGCCAGTTGGTGTACGCCTACCTACAGAACGTTCGAGTGATGCTGGACGACCAGCGTGACATCATGCTCGCAACCCTCGGCTATGGGCAAGGCCAGTACGCAATGCAGCCTAGCCTGCCTGCTCCTGCGTACCCGATGCCTGGAATGCAGATGCCACCAGTTGCCGCTCCGCAGTGGAACTATGCCCTGCCTGCTGCGATGCCTGGGATGCCGCAGGCGGCTCAGATGGCGCAGATGCAACAGATGCAACAAATGCAGCAGCAGCAAATGCAACAGCAACAGATGGCTCAAATAGCTCAGATGCAACAAATGGCGCAGATGCAGCAGATGGCTCAAGCCTCGCCCATGCCTGCACCGGCTGCCGTTCCTCAGCCCGCCCAGACCCTGGCGCCCGCGGCCGCACCCGCCCCAGCCGCTGCACCCGCGCCTGCATCCGCGGCGCCTGCTCCGGTCGCTGAAGCCCCGCAGGCAAGCCCCGCGGCTCCACAGCCGGCTGCGCCGGCCGGGCCGTCCTCAGCAAGCATCTTGCCTGAGATCAGTGATCTGACCAGCGACCAACTCAAAGACATCATCTTGGAGGTCGTGGCCGAGAAGACCGGTTACCCGGTTGAGATGATGGGCATGGATATGGACCTCGAAGCCGATCTCAGCATCGATTCCATCAAACGCCTGGAGATCATCGGGTCTCTGGGTGAGAAGGTTTCCATCCCTGAACCCGACGTGGACGAGGACGCGGCCAGTTCGGTGCTCGAGAGGATGGCGGCGATCAAGACCTTGCGCGGAATGGTGGAATGGCTGCAGGAGATCGCGGAGGAGATGAAAGCCGGAGGTGATGGACTGGCGGGCCCAAAAGTTCATGAGGACGCTGGTGATGCCAGTGTCCCGGTGAAGGCCGAAGCGCCCGCAGCCGCACTGCCGGCCAGTCCGGCAGCCGAGTCCACGGAATCTTCCGACACACCAGCGCATGCGGAATCTGCCGCCTACAAGAAAGCGGCACCGGCAACTTCCGCCGCATCCAAGCCCGCTGCCAGTGCGACTGCGCAGGCCTCCTCAGGGTCCGCGTCGCCGCACGCGCACACCTTGAAGACGTCTGGTGACCACACGCCCATCACCAGGTTGGTCTGGGTCCGCTCGGATTATCCCTTCTCGACCAGCGAGGAGAGCTTGGCGGACAAGGTGGTCGCGATCACCAGTGGTGACTTCGCGCAGGCCATCAGTGAAGAAGTGGTTCGCCGCGGCGCCACGGCCAAGGTCATCGAGCCCGGAGCCAGTTTGGACGGGGTCGACTCTCTCTTGTTCGTGAACAACCAGGATCCTGCGTGGGGGATCGAGGAATTGTTCCGTCTCCTGCAATCCGGAGATCTGACCGGGATCTCTCGCGTGGCCGTCTTCGATGACACCGCCGCCACCTTACAGGCCCAGCCCGAGCCCTGGGACGATCTGACATGTTTGCAAGGCTTCTCCGGGTTTGTGAAGACCATGATGCAGGAGTATCCGGCGGTCCACTGGACGACCATCACCGGGTTGGCTCCCTTCTCCGAGTCTTTCCCCGCCATGGCTGTGGCCGAATTGGCCGACCCCGTGGCGTACCCTGAGGTCGCCTACGACGGGGAAACCCGTGTGCGTTTCCTGCCGACAGTCAAGAAGCCCCAGGTCTCGGGCCCTCCTCTGGGCGGATTGGACACCTCTTCGGTGGTCTTGTGCCTAGGTGGGGCCCAGGGGATCTCACCCGACCTCATCGCGCGGGTGGCATCCAATGTACCTTGCCGGTTCGTCCTGGTGGGCCGCTCGCAGCGGATGACTCAGATAGCCGAGAAGTACGCAGACTTGTCCACCCGGGAAGAACTCCAGAAGCACCTGGTCCAGGTCGAACACATGGATGATCTGAAGCAAATCTTGGCCCGCGCGAACGTGATTCTGAAGGCGAAGAGCATTGAGGAGGCTTTGCGCAAGATCGCCGCCACCGGAGCTTCGGTGTCGTACGTGAGCGCGGATGTCCAGGACCCCGAGTCTCTGAGGAAGGTGGTGCATGACCTCAAAGTTCAGTACGGACACCTCGATGGCGTCTTGCACGCGGCGGCTGTCCTGGAAGACAAGCTGTTCCGGGACAAGACGTGGGATTCCTTCCAGCGGGTCTACAAGACCAAGATTGAACCTCTGAACGTGATCGCGGAACTCGCGGACTCCTTGAAGCTGTTGGTCTTCTTCTCGTCGATGTCGGCGTCGTTCGGCAATCGCGGCCAATGCGACTATGCCGCGGCCAATGCCGTTCTCGATTCGGCAGCGACTGTGCTCGCCTCTCACCGGCCCGATCTGAAGGTGGCCTCGATCGCCTGGGGACCGTGGAAGGGCGCCGGCATGGTCTCCGACGCTTTAGAGGCGCAGATGCGCAAGAGGGGCCTGAGCATGCTTCCGCTGGACACCGGCAGTACCTTCTTCCTCAACGAGCTCAGGTTCGGTTCCGATCCCAACGTCATGGCACTGGCGGGGGAAGAAACCGAGATTCAGTCCTTCATCACTGCTGCCTTGTCAGCGTGAACACTACCGACTTTCAACGAAAGACCTTGTCACTATGAGTGTGGAAAACCAACCGCTTGATGTCGCCATCGTGGGGATGTCGATCTTCTGTCCGGGGGCTTCGGATGTGGGGGCCTTCTGGCGTAACTTGGCGGAGGGGGTCGACTCGACATCGGCCGCCCCTGCCGATGTCATCGAACCGTTCTATTTCGGGGCCACGGATTCCCTGCAGCCGGATCACTTCTACTGCAACAAGGGAGGTTTCGCGTACCAGGCATTCACCGACCCGCTGCGTTTCGGTTTTTTGCCCGTGGCTGCGGAGAGTGCCGATCCCGACCAGTTGTTCTCCCTCCAGATGGTGGAAGAGGCGCTCAATGACGCGGGGATCCTGGACAAGGGGATCTCACTGGACAATGCTTCTGTCATAGTGGGACGTGGGAACTTCTCCGGGGAACCGCAGTTGAGGGCCGCGGCCATCGTGAGAGTCGCCCATGAAATGGCCATCCTGCTTCGCTCAGCCCTGCCGGATTTGTCCGACGAGGCCATGGAGAAATTCATCCGCGCGTACCAGAAGAGCTTCGGGCGCTACCAGGGCGACACCACCACAGCGATGATGCCCAACCTGGTGGCTTCGGTGGTCTCCAACCACTGGGACATGCACGGACCCGCGTACACCGTGGACGCCGCCTGTGCCTCGGGGATCGTCTGTTTGGAGCAGGGCATCAACTTCCTGCGCACCGGACAGTCGGACATCTCGATCGTGGGAGCCATGCACCTGCCGCAGAGCGCGGTTTTCTGGAGCACCTTCAATATGATGGGCGCCTTGTCCCGCAAGGGTGTGATCGCGCCGTTCAGCCAGGACGCCGACGGGTTGTTGATCGGCCAGGGCGGTGGTTTCGTCGTTATCAAGACCCTGGAACGCGCGATTGCCGATGACGACCGGATCTACGCGGTGATCAAGTCCACGGCCTCCGGTTCGGACGGCGGCGGTCATTCGGTGCTGATCACGGATACCGACGGCCAGTCGCGCGTGTTGCGCTCCGCCTGGGAGCAGGCCCAGATGGACCCGGCCGATGTCGCCTACGTCGAGACCCACGGCACCGGCACACTGGTCGGCGATGCCACGGAGTTGCAAACCCTGACTAAGGTTTTCGGTGACGAGACGGTCAGGAAGGCCTACCTCGGATCGGTGAAGTCCAATGTCGGACATCTGATGCCCGCGGCCGGGATGATGGGTCTGATCAAGACGAGCTTGGCGCTCTATCACCGCCAGATCCCTCCGACTCTGCACTGTGAGAACCCGCTGAAGGCGATGAGCAAGTCGCGCTTCGAACCAGCCCAGGAGTTGCTCGACTGGGAGGATACCGGGCTGCCGCTGATCGCCGGGGTCGATGCTTTCGGCTTCGGCGGGATCAACTCCCATGCCGTCTTGACGGCCTATCAGGAGCCGGTCAGCCAGCAACGCCGATATCGCGCTGACAGGCGGCGCCACCTGTCTCCCGAGGTGTTGGCCGTCACCGCAGCCACCCAGGAGGCTCTGCTCGACAAGATCGACTCTGAGCGGTTCAAGAACCAGATTGGTTCCTGGATCGGCAAGCCCGAGGATCCGTACCGGCTGGTCGTCTTCAACCTGACGGACGAGCGCTTCAGGCTGGCCGCGGAAATCGTCAAGCGCGGACAGCCCTGGTTGGGGCGCAACGATATTTGGTTCACCAACAAACCTCTGCTGGCGCAGGGTGGCAAGGTGGCTTTCATGTTCCCCGGCTGGGACGCCTCAGGAGGAGTTGAACACGACTCCATCGTCGATGAACTCGATGTCGAATGGACCCAGTTCGATGGTGACAGTCCCGAACAACAGGCCGTCGCCGACCACTACTACACATCCATGCTGGTCCACGATGCCCTGGAGAAGTCAGGGGTCGAGGCCGATATGTACGTCGGGCACAGCATCGGCGAGTGGCATGCGGCCCGGGCAGACGGTTTGCTCGGGGAAAACTTCGACCAGACCGCGATCAGTTTCGCCAAGGATCCCTCCCTGTTGCTCGACATGGAGAAAATGGAGGGCATTCCGGAGTTCTCCCTGGTCGTTGTAAATGGGGATTCTCGGGGCGAAAAACTGCAGTCGGTGGTGGACGGCCTTCCCGACACGACCCTGATCACCGACAATTGCCCCAGTCAGTGTGTCTACTGTGTGGCGGGCGAAGACACTCTGGACCGCTTCTTGAAGGGTCTGGCGCGCGAGCAGGTGACGTACGCGGTCTTGCCCTATGCGTCTGCGATCCACACCCCCTATTCGCCCGAGCTTGTCCACGTTCCCGATGAACTAGCCGCAGCCATCAGGGTTCAGGAAGGCAAGAAACCTTTCTGGTCGACGGCTGCCGCGTGCGAGCTGAGCCAGACGGGCCAATCCGCCAATGAGGTCTTCGGCAGCTTGCTGGCCAAACCGACCTTGTTCCGTGAGGTCGTCGAGAAGATGTACGACGAGGTCGATGCCCGGGTCTTCATCCAGGTCGGCGTCGGCTCCCTGAACAACTTCGTGGACGACATCCTCAAGGGACGTGATTTCGCGGCGATCGCCTCGGTGACTCCCTTGCGCAGTTCTGTCGATCAGTTGCGCCGGGTGCATGCCCTCCTGTTCGTGATGGGGGGCCATGCGGATCTCACCTTCATGGGCATGAGCAAGGTGTACCAGGATTTCAAGAGCATCTTCTTCCTTCCCAAGGGATCCCGGGTGACCACAAACGTTCCGGCTTTGAACGATGCGCTGCAGGACTACGTCACGGTCAAGGAAGAACAAGCTGTGGCCGCCCAACCTCCGGTGACGATTTCCGTGCCGGTTCCCACACCGGTTCCTGTTCCGATGCCGGTCCCCGCTCCTGTCACGTTGAACACGCGCGGATTGCCGTCGCGTGGCTTCACGCGCCCGGGGTCGTGGGCGATACCGCCTGCGGACATGATGGTGCCTCCCCTGGGCGCTTATCCTGCCATGATGGAGGGCGGGCTTCCCGGCCAGATGCCGTGGCCAGTGCCCAGCGTCGAGCCGGTTGCTGGCACTGAGGTTCCTGGTCTGGCCGTTGCGGCCCCGGTGGCTGAGGTGCCCATCGCCGCGATGGCGATGCCCGACATGACTCAGCTCGCCGCGCCCGCCGTGCCAGGAGTGACACCCGCGCCAGTCGTGGAAACACCGGCGCCGGCCGTACCCGCTGCTCAGGAGGTTCCCTTCGTACGCCGTGCTGGGACGCATTTTGAGGTGCCGTTGGACCTCGATCTGGACCAGTATCCGAACACTGTCGACCACTCCATCGTGAACCAGCCTCCGGACTGGCCGCGCAAGACCGACCTGTATCCGGTGGTTCCCTTGACCATGAGCATGGAGTTGATGGCGGAACTGACGATGGCCCAGGTGCCAGGACTGAAAGTCGTCCAGCTCGGACCCATGACGGCCATCAATTTCATCCCGCTGAATGAGCCGTTCCACGCGACGGTCAAGGGCTTCTGGAAATCTGACTTCACCGTCTCGCTGACGTTGGCGGGGTATCTCCAGATGGAAGTCACCCTGGCGGAGGAGTACCCCGAGCCTCCACTGGACTTCGTCGAACAGATCAAGCAGGACCTCGGCCCGGACCTGATGGAACCGATGACCCCGGAGTATCAGTACACCGAGTTCTCCTTCCACCGCCCGCGGTACTGGTCCTTGGTCGAGTCCAAGAGATTCACCGAGAACGGATTCTTGAACACCGTCGCCGCACGAGAGGGCAAGGGGTCTTTGTTGGACCAGATGGGCCAGGCCGTGGGGCTGTTCCTCCACATCCGGGTGCCGGACAACAGGGTCTCCTTCCCTGTCAGGGTGCGGGAGGTCAAGTTCTACCAGGACATGTTCGATCAGGAGGGCTTGTTCGAGTCGTACTGTGTGATCAGACAGATGACCGACACCTTCATCACCGGCGATCTGATGTACGTCAGGGATGGCAAGGTCTGGGCCATCGCCCGCAACTGGATGAACCAGCGGGTCGAGATGGACACCATGCTGTGGGAGGTCGTCAGCCATCCGTGGCGGACCACCGTGGCCGACACAATCGCACCGGGAATCTACTATTTCGCCGCCGACAGCCCGTCGAGGCAGGTGAAATCATTCCTGTATTTGCGCTATCTGGCCCATGAGGAGCGCGAACGCGCTCTGGAGATCACCACCGCCGAGGAACAGTCCGACTTCCTGGCCGGACGAGTGGCTTTGAAGGACGGCGTAAGATCCTTCCTGAAGGGACATAACTCTGATTTGCTCT
The DNA here is from genome assembly GCA_009779115.1 of Propionibacteriaceae bacterium. Taxonomy (GTDB): domain Bacteria; phylum Actinomycetota; class Actinomycetes; order Propionibacteriales; family Propionibacteriaceae; genus WQYJ01. Next base: position 6,212 of record WREX01000044.1, on the reverse strand, counting down.
ATCCGATCGAGATCTCGGTGATCTACGATGAGGATGGAAAACCCAGTGTGGTCTACAGGGGCGACCAGCCTTTCGACAAGAAGATCGAAGTTTCTCTCGCTCACAAAGACGCTCGGGGGGTGGCAGCCATATCCGAGAACCCGGTTGGGATCGACATCGAGCGCATCGAGGCCAAAGAGCCGGGCTTCTGGAAACTGGTCTTCACTGACTCTGAGCAGGCTCTCCTGGAGGCCTCACCGGACAGGGATGAGTGGGCGATCCGGATGTGGGTCGCCAAGGAGGCGTACGGAAAGATGCTCGGCCAAGGGCTGAAAGGCGACCCCAAACGGTATGTCGTGGACAGGATCGATCACCAGGACCTGTATATCGGCGAAACAAGAATAACGACGATGGTGCACGCGGGCGCGTATGTGATCGGGTGGACCAACGATCAGTCAGTGGAAGGAGACACCCATGACGGCAAGTAATCCGTCTTCCACCATCGACAAGGATGTTCTGATGTCTGATCTCATCGGCTACATCTCCGACGTGCTCGGACCGGAAACCGTCCAGATTCTGAACGTCGGTCCGAAGACCAAGTTCTTCACCGAACTGGGCGTCAACAGCATCGACTTGGTGCGTCTGACAGAACTGGTCAACGACAAGTATCCTGTCGCCGAAGAACTCGTGCACTGGATCGCGGACAAGAATGTTCTGTTCTTGTCTAGGGCGACTCTGGGCGACATCGCGGATCACATCTACAATGTCCTGGGTTGAGGCCAAGGGCGTCAGGTACTTCTATCGGGTCCTGAACAACTCCGGGAAAAAAACGGTGGTGATGCTCCACGGACTGTTCTCCAACCACACCCTGTACTACAGGCTCGGCGCGACCGATCTGGCCAACGCGGGATACCGTGTTGTGATGCCCGATCTGCGCGGCCATGGGCTCTCCGACTCCTCCGAGCGGGGGTTCACGGTCAATGAGATGGCTGAAGACGTGCTCGACCTGATGGATGCCTTAGGAATCGGACAGACAGCTATTGTCGGTTACAGTTGGGGTGGATCCATTGCGATCCAAGCGCTCATCGACCAGCCCGAACGGTTCTGGTCCACTGTGCTGATCGAGCCATCCGGGCTGGTCGAAGAAGATCTGGAACTGATCAACTTCGAGGAGGGTGGCGTCGACAACTATCTGGACGACTACGCCAGCACCACGAGAATTCCGGTCAACGACCGGGAGAGAGTTCTGTTCAAAGCCCGGGTGGAGGTGTTTCGGAAAAGGGGACTCATGGAAGCCATGAGGGCTGATTGTGATTACCTGGTCAACGCCGATCTGGGCAGCATCCATTGCCCCGCGATCGTTCTGGGAGGCAAACAGTCGATTCTGTTGGCCGACGCCAAGCTGGCCGCTCAGAGGATTGAGGGCAGCCGGTTCGTGATGACTGAGGGGAACCACTACTTTCCCATGATTCAGACGAAATGGGTCAAGAAGCAGTTGGTGGGCTTCATCCTGAACACGGAGAAACAGATCGGAGCCGACCACCGGAGAGGTGTGCAGGTGAGTCAAGCATGGTGAGCGGCACCTCACTGGAGGAGGAGGCCAACGGGCGGGGCATGGCCATCCAGATCCGCGATTTGCGCAAGTCGTACGGACATGTGCAAGCGGTCAAAGGGATCAGTCTGGATGTGCCCGAAGGCGACTTCTTCGCGTTCCTCGGGGTCAATGGCGCAGGCAAGTCGACGACGATCAGTTGCTTGACAACACTGTTGCATCCCACGAGTGGCAAGGCCCGGGTCGCCGGTCATGTCCTGGGCAAGGACAATGACGCTATCCGGCGTAGCATCGGCGTCGTCTTCCAGGCAGCTTTGCTGGATCCACGCTTGTCAGTACGGGAGAACCTCTCCCTGCGGGCCCGTTTGCACAAGATACCGCGTCAGCAAAGTACGGCTCGCATCGACGAACTCGTCGGCCTGCTGGGAATGAAGTCATTCATGGACCGGCAGTATCGCAACTTGTCCGGGGGGCAGAAACGCCGGGCCGATATTGCCCGCGCTCTGATTCACAACCCCAGCATCCTCTTCCTTGACGAGCCAACCGCCGGGCTCGACCCCTATGGCCGCGAGCAGGTGTGGACAGCGATCAACAATGTTCGTAATCATGAGGGAATGACAGTCTTTTTGACAACGCATTATATGGAAGAGACCGAACGCTCGGACATGGTGTGTGTGATCGACAAAGGGCAGATTATCGTCCAGGGGACTCCGGCAGAATTGCGCCGGGAGTACAGCCACTCGGAATTGCACATTCACCTGATCGACGAGCAAGAAGGAATGGGCCGTTTGCTCAGGCTCTTCCCGGACGGCAACCTGGATGTGCCGGTCTTGCCGACTGACCCGTGGCGCCTGCCAGTCTATTCGACCGATCATGTGAAATGGCTGCTGCCCCACCTGTGGGACCAGGTCTCAGACTTCGAATACCGGCATGGTTCCATGGACGATGTCTTCTTGGAAGTGACCGGCCACCGGGGCGACGACACCGAGGACGAAGAAAACCCGACCAAGCGGAAGAGGACACTGCGACGGCTGAAGAAGGAAAAGACGGCGACATGAGCTTGATCCTGACTCTCATCCATCGCAACCTGCGTGTGTTTTGGCGCGACCGGTTGTCTTTGCTCTTCGGCCTCATCGCACCAGTGGTGTTGTTCGGCATGTTCGTCCTCTTTTTCCGCAAGGTGACCGCACAACTGATTGCGGCATCCATCAATAACACTGGTTTCGGCCAGGTCACCGTCGACGACGTGTACCCGACCTGCGATGCGTGGATGTTCGCGTCGGTGACGACCTTGGCTTGCTTCACGGGCGCGATCGGGATGTTGACCGCATTCGTCGATGACCGCGCGTCAGGGCGCTTCTCCGACTATCTCGTCGCGCCGATCCGTCGGTGGCGACTGGGTGTCGCCTATGTCGCCTCCACCGTGATCGTCACATTCGTCATCTCCGGGACCGTGATGCTGCTCGACAATCTGTGGGCCTGGATCAAGGACAGCCCGATGATGTCGGGAACCGCGCTGTTGCAGTGCATGGGTGGTGTCCTGCTGTCTTCATTGGTCTTCTCAGCCCTCAACACCGTGGCGATGACCTTCACCCCCTCCGTGGGATCCTTCAACGGGTACGCCCTTGTCACGGGCACATCCATGGGCTTTCTCGCGTTCTGCTATGTGCCACCCGCATCACTGAGCGACGCGGTGAACAATGTGATGGGTTCGCTACCCTTCGCCCAATCGGCCGCACTGATCCGCGAACCCGCCATGTCGGTGGCTTTGAACCCCTTGCTGGCCAATATCCCGGAAGGCCCGACCCGGGACGGTGTGCATGACTCGGTCATGACTGCCCTGGGCTCGCGGCTAGTCGTGCACGGCCACGTGTTGACCCCCACGTTCATCACCTGGGTTATCCTGGGGATCACCGTCCTGCTGTCCGCGCTGCTGATCTGGCGGATGAGCCGCGTGATCCACTGAGCCACGGGTCATCTGGGCGAGAGCTGCCATGTTTTTCCCGTCCCTGGGCAGGTTCACGATGCCCGCAATTCGTACTGAAAAATCCGGCATGGCCAAAATTCTCTGAGCGTTTTCCTGGTGTTCACCTTGGTGCGTGTTGGCGGAAAGGTGCGGTGAATAGCGTGGAGGTGAAGTAAGTAACCGAAGGAGCTACACCGTGAAAAAACCGATCCTGATGGCCGTGACGGCGGCCTTCGCCCTGGCTTTGTCAGCCTGTGCGACCAATGAGAACACCTCGTCGAACGACACCGGGACGCCCGGTTCGACATCGGGGGCTTCGAGTCTGTCAGGGACGATCAATGCCGGGGGCTCCTCGGCACAAACCGCTGCGCAGGAAGCGTGGAGAGCCGGATTCCAGGCCGCCAACCCCAATGTGACAGTGAACTACGATCCGACTGGGTCGGGCACCGGGCGCACGAATTTCACGTCAGGGGGATACGTGCTGGCGGGCACCGATGCCGCCTTCACCGTGGACCAAGCGTCGGGTCCTTTTGCTGCCTGCGCGAGCGGGTCGGCATTGGTCGAGGTTCCCGCGTACATCTCGCCGATCGCCGTCGTCTTCACGCTGAATGGGATCACGTCGTTGAACATGGACGCTGCCACCATCGCCAAGATTTTCTCCGACCAGATCACCAACTGGAACGATCCGGCCATCGCGGCGCTGAATCCCTCGGCGACCTTGCCGGACCTGGCCATCACACCCGTCCACCGCTCGGACGACTCCGGGACCACCCAGAATTTCACCGACTACCTGGCCCAGGCCGCTCCGGATTCCTGGACCTGGCCCTCGGCGCAGACCTGGCCCACCACCCTGACCGGTGAAGCGGCTGAGAAAACACAGGGAGTACGCGAAACGGTCATGGCCACTTCGGGCGCCTTCGGGTACATCGACGCTTCCCAGGCCTCGGGCATGGGGTCGGTCTCGGTCAAGGTTGGGGACGCCTACGTCGCGTACTCGTCCCAGGCGGCAGCGGCTGCGGTGGGACAGTCACCGATCGAATCTGGACGCGCTCCCACCGATGTGGTCGTCGACCTTGACAGGACCACGACCAGTACGGGGGTGTACCCGGTGGTTCTCGTGAGCTACCTGGCGGCTTGTCAAACCTATGCCAATGCCAGCGATGGCACGCTGGTGAAGGCCTACTTGACCTACGTCACCTCTTCTGACGGTCAGCAAGCAGCAGCTGACCACGCCGGTTCGGCACCGATCAGCAGTGATCCCGACCTCGCCGCCAAAGCGATCGCCGCGGTCAATGCCATCTCCTAGGTCCTGCCTGACCACGTCTCGCTCCGCCGTGGATCCTCCGCACACCCGAGGATCCCGGGGCGAGGCGGTTGCTTCTCGGGCCAAGAAGGAGTCTTCGTGGACACCGCAGTGATGGCCCCCTTACCGCGTCGCGAGCGGGTCGCCGATGTATCGGCCAAGACCATCGTGATCGCTGCCAGTGCCGTGGTCGGGCTGGCTCTGGGCGGTGTGGCCGTCTTCCTGGGCATCCAAGGGGCTCCCGCCTGGCTGGCCGACAGTACGCAACTTCCCCTCAACGCCTCCAGTATCTGGTCGCTCGCCCTGCCGCTGGCCTTCGGGTCGGTGTGGGCCGCCTGTCTGGGGCTGCTGATCGCGGTGCCCCTGGCTATCGGGGTCGCCTTGTTCATCACCTGGTACGCGCCCAAGCGGGTGGCGGGGTTGCTCGCAGCGGTGATCGACCTGCTAGCGGCGGTGCCGTCGGTCGTGTACGGGTTGTGGGGGCTGATGGTCGTGGCCCCGATCATGGCCCGGGCGTACTCCTGGTTGGGCACCCATCTGGGGTGGATCCCGCTGTTCGCCGGACGGCCTTCGGCTAGCGGGCGGACGATCTTCACCGCGGCGGTCATCTTGGCGATCATGGTGATGCCGATCATCGCCGCGATCTGCCGGGAGGTTTTCCTCCAGGTCCCCTCGACCTCGACTGAGGCCGCCGTGGGATTGGGGGCGACCAAGTGGGAGACGATCCGCCTGGCAGTCTTTCCGTTCGCCCGGTCTGGAATCGTTTCCGGTGCCATGCTGGGACTCGGACGCGCCCTGGGGGAGACCATGGCCACGGCTATGATCATTTCCCCGACTCCGTTCCTGATCAGTGTCTCTTTGACCACCTCGTCGAACCCCAACACCATCGCCGCCTTCATCGCGCAGAACTTTCCCGAGGCCCACGGCGTCCAGGTCAGCGCGCTGGTCGGGCTGGGCTTGGTCCTGTTCGCCATCACTTTCGTCGTCAATGCCCTGGCCCGGCGCATCGCCTCAGGAAACGGAGGATCAAAATGAGTCTTGTCTCCACCTCGTCCACCTATGCCGTCCCGACCCGGCGCAAGATCACCAACCGGGTTGCCGCCGTCGTCATCACTGCCTGTTTCCTGGTCGCCCTGGTCCCGGTCGCGTCGCTGTTATGGACAGTCGTCTCTCGCGGGCTGGCCCGGTTAGACCTGACCTTCTTCACCTCGTCGATGCGCGGGGTCATCTCCAGCGGAGGAGGGGCGATCCACGCCATCACTGGAACGGCTCTCATCACCGGCGCCACGGTGGTGGTATCTGTCCCGATCGGGGTGGCCACGGCAACGTACCTGATCGAATACGGCCAGGGTGTCGTCCCGCGGGTGATCCGCTTCCTGACCGATGTGATGACTGGCATCCCCTCCATCGTG
>WREX01000043.1 GCA_009779115.1 Propionibacteriaceae bacterium | reverse complement strand
AAGAGACGCGACAAATTAGCCTTGGCTTGGTGGACGTTGACTTGCTCGTACATGGTTCTATTTTACCAAGCGTGGTCGGCCCCCGTGGAGCGTCGTCGTATGCTGTTAGCCTGAATTCGGGTTAGCCTGAATCCACCGATCGCTGGTTAGCCCTGGTGTCAATGTGAGGAGTGATGGGAATGCGTGTTGTGGTGGTGGGTGCTGGGTTTGTGGGGTTTGCGAATGCGTTGGTGTTGGCGCGGGGTGGGTGTGAGGTGGTTGTGGTGGATGTGGATGCGGGGAAGGTGGACCGGATTAATCGGGGTGTGTCGGTGTTGGAGGAGGTTGAGGCGGTGTCGGTGATGGCGGAGGTGTCGTTGTCGGCGTCGGCGGTGTTGGCGGATGTTGTGGCGGGGGCTGAGGGGGTGGTGGTGGCGACTCCGACGGATTATGACCCGGTGTCGGGGCGTTTCGACACGTCGTCGGTGGAGGAGTGTGCCCGGGTGGCATTGTCGGTGGATCCTGGTGTGTCGGTGGTGGTGCGGTCGACTGTTCCGGTGGGGTTTACCGAGGGGTTGAGGGTACGGTTGGGGTCGGATCGGATTGTGTTTGTTCCGGAGTTTTTGCGGGAGGGTCATGCTGTGCATGATTGTTTGTACCCGTCGCGGGTGGTTGTGGGGGATCGCGGGGAACTGGGGCAGGGGTTTGCGCAGTTGTTGACCAGTGTGTGCGCGCATCCGGACCAGGTTCAGGTGGTGGTGACGGGGTCGCGGGAGGCGGAGGCGGTGAAGTTGTTCGCGAATTCGTATTTGGCGTTGAGGGTGGCGTATTTCAATGAGGTGGATACGTTTGCGTTGTCGCAGGGGTTGGATGCGGGTGCGGTGATTGCTGGGATTGGGTTGGATCCGCGGATTGGGGATTTTTATAATAATCCGTCGTTTGGGTATGGGGGTTATTGTTTGCCGAAGGATACGAAGCAGTTGGAGGCGACGTATGAGGGGATTCCGCAGAATTTGATTTCTGCGGTGGTGCGGGCGAATGAGACCAGGCAGTCGGTGATTGCGGCCGATGTGTTGTCTCGTGGTGCATCGGTGGTGGGGGTTCATCGGTTGATTATGAAGGCGGGGTCGGATAATTTCCGGTCGTCGTCGGTGTTTGGGGTGATTGAGCGTTTGCGTGCGGCGGGTGCGACGGTGATCGTGTTTGAGCCGTCGGTGGGGGAGTCGGTGGTGGCCGGGTGTGAGGTTGTGAAGGATTTAGACCAGTTCAAACGCCGTGCTGATGTGATTGTCACGAACCGCCGTTCGGCTGATTTAGCCGATGTAGACGACAAGGTCTACACACGCGACCTCTACGGACGCGACTGATACGTACTTTGGTCGGCGATGTGACTTGGGTAGTCAACAGTTGACATCTCATCAGACCCGAATGACCAAGCCCGGATGCCGAACCCTGGTCAGGGTCCCGGCTGACCACTTCAGAAATACGTGCCGGCCTCAGCTTGAATGCAGCAATGGATCGGTGCATTCGGGGTTAGCCCGGATGCACCGATTGCTGGCGTAGCGAGCGGCACTGTGCCGGTGCGATGGGTCGACGGTTGCCGTGAGGGCAGACTGGACGTCTGTTGAGCGGTGACCGGCGGGCCAGCGTGCCGGCACAGGGTCGCGCAGCAGGCATGGATCGGTGCATCCGGGGTTAGCCCACCATCGAATAGACCAGGACCACAACACCTAATGCAAGCAGGATGAAACCCCAGTACTGCAAATGAATGAACATCAGTCCATGGTTACTCTTGATGACCTGGGTCTGTCCGGTTTCCGAATCCACGACTGTCTTCCGGTTCAACCGGATACCGACGAAGTAGCAGATCGGAGCTGAAATCAGCAACACGACACCCTTCTCAGCCAGGCGATTTGCGTTGAAGAGATCGTCAAAGGCGCTTGTCAGCACCAGTCTCGGATCAGCTGACAGACCACCCCCGGTAGCAAGAGTGAAAACGATGAAGAAGATGGCATAAACCACCATGGGAATGATCAGGGCTAAAACCCCAGCACCTCTATAAAAAATCATAAGTGAACCCCCACACGATTGAGTCTTATGATGCCCCCCACCGAGCAATTGTGCTTCAAGCTAGCATAGGTGAAACAGCATCGTCAATTCATGTTCATCGATTGATCACTGCCCCATCCGCGTCATCGGTTGAACGTTGGTAATGGGGTCGCAGTACCCATCTGGGGATGCGCAGCAGCCATGAATCGGTGCGTTTGGGCTAAGATATGTACGCACTGGCGAGATCGCATAGTGGACTAGTGCAGCCGCCTTGAAAGCGGCCAGGTGTAACAGCCTCCAGGGTTCGAATCCCTGTCTCGCCGCTCAGATGCTTTCCAATCGCGCAGTTGTTCCACCGCGGATCGGTGAATCTGCGAGTTGCCCGAACTCGCCGATCCATTGCTGCTAGGTGGTCGATGCGATCGGGCTCAGCCCGAATCCGCCGATCCATTGCTGCTGCGCGACCCTGTGGAGGTACGCTGGCTCGTCGGGCGTCTTCATCCATGGTTCCGCTATTCGTGAAGCACTAAGTGGCCCCAGGTGACTGAGTAGACTGATCCAGGGGGCGGCGGTTCCCACATGAGACGACGAGGTGACGCCATGGCGACAATATGCCCGTCCTGCGGGGCAGAAAACCAAGATACCAGCGCCGATTGCGCCAGGTGTGGTCAGAAGTTGGAACCGGTCAAGGCCCAGAAGAGAACGGCTGCCATGGAGGAAGATGGCAGGTCGCAGCAGGCAGAGTCTTCTCCAGGTGGGGAATCTTCGGGACGGTCCGCGGACGAACCGTCACAGGAGAGTGATGCGGGGGCGATTGTGGAGGCAGAAAGTCCAGAGGCCGCTGACTCTGAAGCCAGTGACGTGTCCGATGTGACTCCCAAGAAAGGGCCGACACGCACATTCCGGAGCAGGAGATCGTCGGTGCCGCCGATCCCCGGGTCGTCGGACGGTGACTCGGGAGAGCAAGCGGGTACGCAACCAGATCATGCAGTCGATGCGAGTTCTGAACAAACAGAATTGTCTTCCGGGGAGGCATCGTCGGGCCAGACAGCGGCAGAATCAGCGTCGGGTGACGACACCGGGCAGGCTGAGCCTTCTGCTGGTGAGGAGTCGTCCGGACAACCCGCGAGTGAAATCTCCCTCCAGGGCGAGTCCACAGGTGCATCGGACTCGCAGGAAGTGGCGGAAGACACGGCTCCGAAACCAGTGCACGCACGCTCGTTCAGGGACAGAAAGGGATTGAGTACGACCTCCTCCCAGCCTTCATCAGACAATGATTCTCACTTAGATCAGAGTGCTGAGCCGAAGGTGGATACGGACACTGGGGCCACAGTGGATATGGTCACTGGGTCCAAGGAGGATGCAGATGCTGGGTCCACAGTGGATGCCGGTTCCAGTCGGGATCAGGCGGAAGCTTCCGATGGGCAGGGATCGTATGAAGGGACTGCGACCGTACTGCCGGAAGATGGTGACGCGGAAGCACCGGCTGATGCTGAATCGTCGTTGTCGGTGGACACCAGTGTTGAAGCGACGGAGGATGTCCAACAAGAGCAGGTGACAGTCGACTCTGCTGACGAGGAAGCCTCGGACGAGGCTGTGACTGAGCCGCCGCCAGACAGTGATGCCGCCAGTGCGTCGGAAGCTGCATCCCCAGGGGAGCCGGAGGCGGCGCCCAAGGACGCGCCGGTGACTGCGCCTGAGACGGTGGCGGAAGCGAGCCCGAAGAAGGGGTGGGCGCGCTTGTTTGGTCGTAAGAAGTCGGCCGAACAGGTGGCGCCTGAGCCGTCGGAAGATAGTGCTGCCTCATTGTCGGCCGAAGAGGAACTGGACGAGGTCCTGGCTGCGACAAGCGAGGATGGGGAGCCCTCGGCGCAGGCTGAAACCGTACCAGTGGAGGCTGAAGAAGCGGAGGCCGAACAGGCCCCGGCTGAGGAGGACGCGGAAGCGGTCGTGGAGTCGGAGGCCGACGCACAACCAGAGATAGAGGCGAAACCGTCGGTGTCGCTGAGAGCAGGTTTGAGGGCGTCCATTGCCCGGGAACGGATGCAGGCAGCGTCCGCTCGTGCCGCGCAGCAGGCGGACGTCGCGAACGAGGCAGACAACAAAGATGGAGCGACGAAAGAAGCCGGCGCAACGCGCCCGGATGACGCTGACAAGAAGAGCGACGCGGCGAACCCGGACGACGCTGACAATGTGGACAGTGTGGACGACTCGGACAGCGAAGCCAGTCAAAACAGCCAGGATGAAAAGGACGCTGAAGACAGCGAAGACACTGACAACAACAAGGACACTGACAACGACGCAGATTCTTCTGTGCCGCCGAACTCCCGTCTTGGTTCTGGCTCGTCGGGCTCGGAAAGCGACTTAGTGCCACCGAAGAAGAAGCGTCGGTGGGCGTGGCTGGTAGCCATCGTGGTTGTGGTTGTTGTCGCGGCGATTGCGATTCCGACCGGGATCATCGCCTCTCAAAACGCGGCGACGAGCCGCGCGGGTACGGTGGACTACTACACGATCGGTTCCGACAAAGTACCGTCAGTCAAGTTCGTCCTGGGCCAAGACCGGACCGTCAGCAAGTTTTCGAGTTCGACATCCTCCGGGGTGACCACTCAGACGATCACGTATCAGGTTCCTGGCAGTGGGCAGAACTCCGAGATGTTGCAGTACGCGTTCTATCTTCACAACAAGGACAATTTCACGACGATGCCCGATTCGAATTTCACGGGCGCGATCGGGAAGGGCGGGTTCTACCGGGCCTCGGTCGACGCCGGTCAGGAATTGGTGGTGGGCATTTCGTACGACACGACTGGGTACATCATCACCGTCACCAAGAAGCCTGGACAGGTGAATTCCCCCCCGTCAGCCACGGATACGGCGCCGGCTCAGCCGGCCACCCCGGCACTCACCCCGAGCATTGAGCCGGCGGAGGGTTGGGCCGCAAACAACAACTACAGTGTCCCGGCATTCAGCAATGGCAGTTCCATCATCATCATCTTCACGACAGACATCTCGTACTTCTCCGGGAGCCCGCAGGACTATGTCACGTCAGTCCAGCAGGACAAGAAGAGTGCTTACCCCGGCGACAACATCTCTGATGTCACCGCGGCCAACGTGGGCACTTATCAGGGCTGGGAGTTCACGGACATCTCTGATGGGTACTTGCAGCGGTCGGTCTACCTCTTCAACGGTACGACAGCCTACGAGATCCAGTGCATGGCAGGGCAAGGCGACTACAACTCCTTGAAGAACGACTACCAGACCATGATCAACTCGTTCACTCTCAGTTGACACATCCTCAGGTCAAGCGTTGGAACTTGTCAACTTGGTGATCCGAGACCGCTCACGACGCAAGCGAGCGGTCAGCCTCCCCCTTCAGGCAGGAGCAGTGACGAGGTGTCCGCGGTGGCGAGCCACGGTGCCGACCGGGCTGTGTCGCGTACAAAAGTCTGGTGCATCGCGGTTTGTTGGATGGCGGAATTAAGGAAATACCCTGTGAGGTTGTCGAACCCGTAGCTCCAGGTCAGCCGGGAGGCGAGAGTCCACACCGAGTCGTCTGGGTGGGTCGCCAGGGCCTCGGCCACCTGGCGGGAGCGTCGAAGGTGGTGGTTGGTGGTCTGGACGAGCCTGAGGCCGAGTCTGCGGAAGCCGAAACCGTGCCCGGGCAAAGCTTCGTAGCCGTCGTACGCGGCCATGCGCTGGCAAGCCTCCAGATAATCGCCGATCGGATCGCCGGTCGGGTCGTAGTCCAGCCCGATTCCGGCGTGCATGTGCGGCAGAATCTGGTCTCCGGTGAACATCAACCGGTGAGCATCGTCGCGCAGACTGAGCCCGCCTTCGGTGTGGCCGGGAGTCACCATCACCGTCACCGGCCGCCCGAGGTCGAGCACGTCCTGGTCGTGGACGAACTGGTCCGGGGGGTCGATCAGGCGCTGCGGTCCCACAGTGGGCGAGGTGTGCCCGGGTTCCAGTTCGGGCGGAATCACCGGGCGTTTGTCGACTGGCACCCCCCATTTGTCGTAGCGGGCCGTGCGCTCGTCGGCAGTGGGGCTTGACAAGTACGTACGCCACTCGATTTCCCCCATGATCACTCGTGCGCCCCACTCTTGGCGTACTCGTTCGGCCATGCCGATGTGGTCGATGTGCATGTGAGTGACCACGACGCTTGCCACTGGTCCGAGCTTCCACGCGTCGAGGGCTGAGCGCAGGACGGCCCACCCCTCGTCGGTGTTCATCCCGGCGTCGATCAGATGGGCGGCGCCATCCGGACCGCGCAGGACATAACACAGTGTGTTGGTCACGAAATCGTCACCGCCGAGCATGGGGATGGGAAGAAGGTACGTCTCAGCGTCGATCTGTTCAGGCGCCGGGAGTGTCTTCCCGATAAAAGCGGCGTATTCGGCCGGCCTGGCCGGCTCCAGGTCCAAGTACTGGTCGGATGTCATGTCGTGTCCCTTCCAGAAATTCGATGGGCGGGTCTGCGTCCGCTGATCGCCCGACCCGGACTCACCGACTGTGGTGAGGGTATCACGCACGGTCTGGCGAATCCTGGTTGAGCGTACACCGAGCCTCTGACATTTTCCGGACGCTCAGTGATCGTGGGGCGGCTGAACGGACAACCCCCCACATGTGGAGTTCGATGATTGCCCGGCATGGCGTTCGGACAGCGGTGCAGAGAAAAGCAGTGATTCGGTAGGTCTGTGGGCACTGGGAAGGAAGGTTGCTCGACTGGTGGGCTCCACCTGCGCCAGGGATGTGTGAGCGCCGTCCGCGGCCCGTGCTTCAGTGCAGTCCTCCGTAGTCAGGGCAGACGCACAGCCTGCCCTTCATGGACGGCGAGACCGTCGGAAATCAAGCCGTCGAGAGCGGTGAGAATCCGCGCTGAATCGGGGGATGCCGCGAGGATGGCCGCCATCGGGACCGCTTCGCCGTCGGCTTCCCGCAGGATGGCCATGACCTGGCCCCGGGCTTGGCGGTTGGTTCCCTGCCAGGGCTGGGCCCGGCGTTGTCCCGCGTGGAGATCCCCGGGAAAACCAGCCGACCGCCAGGCACATAGGTGCTTGACAGGGCAGGATTCACAGGCGGCTTCGCGCGCCTTGCAGACGACGGCCCCCAATTCCATCGTCGCCTGGTTCCAGACCACCGACGCTGGTGTCTGATCGGGGACCAGACGTGCGGCCATGGACCTTTCCGCGGTGGTGAGGTGTGGCAGCGGCAATGCTTTCCCGGCACATGTACGGGAGAGCACACGACGAATGTTCGTGTCCAGGACTACGGTTCGCTTCTTGAAAGCGAAGGCAGCCACGGCCGCCGCTGTGTACTCCCCGATCCCGGGCAGCGAGCGCAGAAGGGACTCGTGAGACGGAACCTCATTGCCGTACTGGTCGGAAATGACTGTTGCGCACTCCCGCAGCCGCAGCGCCCGTCGTGGGTACCCTAGTGTGCCCCAGGCCTGGATGACTTCCGCCGTCGAGGCCTCGGCCAGATCGCGCGGGGTCGGCCATGTCGATGTCCACGCTTGCCAGTACGGAACCACGCGCGCGGCAGGGGTTTGTTGCAGCATGATCTCAGACAACAAGATGCTCCACGGCGTCGCCCCGCCGCGGCGCCACGGCAGATCCCGCGCATGGGAGCCGTACCACGCCGCCAGCGGTTCTGCCAGGAGATTCATCGGGTCCATGATAATCCCGATCCACCGAGTCATGGCTGCTGCGCGGCCCTGTGGAGGCACGCTGGCTCGTCGGGCGTCGCTCAACAGACATCCAGTCTGCCTTCACGCCACCCATCGACCCATCGCACCCCCACAGTGTCGCTCGCGACGCCAGCAATCGGTGCATCCGGGATCATCCCGATGCTCCAGTTTTCTTACTCAACAATTGATATAGTTCTATATAGTCACAGAAATATTTGCTGCTACACTTTATTCATTAGACGGTTCATAAAAGGGCTTCCCGAAGCGGCACAATTTCGGGACCCAAGCCCTTCAAGACTTGGCGTGTACGCCACAGCCCCCCAGTGATTTGAAGCACAGCCAGTGAGAGACGCCCATGGTCGGATTCATCGTGACAGCGGCAGTCGGGTTCGTATTGCTTCTTGTTTTCCTCATCTTCGACGGCGTCTTGGATGCCGTCCACGTTGATTTCACGGGTTCGGGCGTCTTTTCCGGGGCATCTCTGGGCGGTCTGCTGACCGGAGTCGGATGCGGCGGCGTGATCGGGATCGCCCAAGGCTGGGGTGTGTTCATGTCCTTCGTGCTGGGACTGATCATCGGCTGTTTCATCGCGGCCGTCGCCATCGCGCTCTACCGCCTGTTGAGGAATTCGGAGACTCCAGCGGAGGAGTTCTCCCTCGATCGCCTCGTCGGTACGACCGGTGTGATCACCGCCGGCTCACAACCAGGGTCGCGGGGCCTGGTGCAGGTGTCCTACCTGGGCTCCCCTCGTACTGTCTCTTTTTCATCGGACGTCCCGTTGGCAACGGGCGAAGCAGTTGTGGTAACAGAGGTCCTCGGACCAGAAGTAGTTAATGTCATCCCTAGTCAACCAACATTTGGAAGGACACTGTCGTGAATCCACAAGCTGTCACAGTCATCTCTATCGCGGTCGCCATCATCGCGGTCGTCATCATCGTTTTCGCCGTCGCCAAGAGGTACCGGATTCCTGACGCGAACGAGGCCCTGATCATCACCGGCGCTAAGGGCAAAGCGCCCGACGGCTCTGTGTCCTTGAAGATCGTCATGGGCGCCGGGTCCTTCATCGTGCCCTTCGTCCAGAGGTGCCGGGTGCTGTCCCTGGATGCGACCGAGATCGCCATGCAGGTTCCCGAGGGTGTGTCTAAAGACAACATTAAAGTTGTTGTGGATGCCGTGGCCCTGGCGAAGATCGACGGCACACCCGCCGGTGTCCGCTCCGCCTCCCAGCGCTTCCTCGGCCGCGAGGACCAGATTCCGCGCATCATCCAGTCCATTCTGGCCGGTGCCCTGCGTGGCGTGGTGGGCAACATGACCATCGAGGAAATGCTCAGGGACCGCGAAGGACTGGCCACCAAGATCCAGGACGCCGCCGCGTCCGCCCTGTCCGACGCCGGGCTTCGGGTCGACACCCTCCAGATCAACGGCATCACGACCGATCCGGTCGATTACATCACCAACCTGGGCCGTCCCCAGGCCGCCCAAGTACGCAAGGCCGCTGAAGTGGCCGAGGCCCAGAACGAGCAGGAGGCCGCCAAGGCCAAGGCCGAGGCCCGGGTCCAGATCGCCTCGGCCAACAAGGACGCCCAGCTCAAGGAAGCCGACTTCCTCAAGGAGACGGCTCAGGCCGAGGCTGAAGCCCAGGCCGTCGGCCCCATGACCAAGGCCGCGCAAGACGCGAAGGTCACCCAGGCTGAGCAGATGAATGCCCAGCAGGTAGCAACACTGACCAAGCTGCAATTGGACTCCGAGGTCCGAGCGAAGGCCGACGCCAACCTCTATGCCGCCCAGAAGGCCGCCGATGCCGAGTTGTACACCGCCGAGCAGCGCGCCAAGGCTTCCGCCGTACAAGTGACGGCTGCCGCTGAGGCTGAGCAAACTCGCCTCACCCGTGAAGGCGATGGTCGAGCCGCCGCCATCAAAGCAGCAGCCGATGCTGAAGGGACCCGACTCACACTCGAAGGCGGTGGCCATGCCGCCGCCATCAAAGCAGCAGGTCTTGCTGAGGCAGAGGCCATCAAGGCCAAAGGTCAAGCCGAAGCCGAAGTCAAGGAACTTCTGGCCGACGCCTACGCGAAGTACGGGCAACAGGCTGTTATCGACCGTGTCCTCGCCTCGATGCCAGAGATGCTGGCCGCTGCCGCCAAGCCCATCGGCGACATCGACAGCATCACGGTCATCGGCGACGGCGGATCGGCCACGGGTGTCACCAAGATTTCGACGGACCTGCTTGTCAAACTGCCTGCTGTTGTCAAAGCCGCAACTGGCTTGGACCTCACCGAACTGATGAAGAACTGGTTCACCGACGGCAAAGCGCCCGAGGTCTCCGACCTGGTGCTCAGCGCCCCGGATACGTCCGACGAAACCGCACAGACGGTTGCCGCTGCGTGAGACCGATTGGTCCCGTGCTTCGCTGACCCCACGACCGCCCATGAAGAGCCACGTCATCCAGCCAGCTGCGTGAGACCGATTGGTCCCCTGTTTCGCGGACCTCCTGGTCACAGAATTGATGACGCGTACATCCGAAGAGTCCTCCCACCTCTGACCTGGGTCTTGATTCCGTTGCGATGTCCCCCGTGGTGGGACGGTTGCTCCGGGGGATGTCTGGACCCGGCATTAGAGTGGTGCGCGGGAGGAAGCCGGGAGCTTTTCGCCGAATCCCACCCAGTACGGAACGCGTGCGTCAACGCCGGCGTACGTCCCAGACACCGTGGTGAACAAAGGAGTATTCATGGCAGGGAAGAATTCGCAGCACGCCGCCCAAGATCGTCCGGAGATCGCGTCAAGCGTTATCACAGGAGATTTCAAGACCAACTACCACGATGTGGGGTCCGGCGACCCGATCCTCTTGATTCACGGGTCCGGACCAGGGGTGACCGCCTGGTCCAACTGGAATAAGGTCTTTCCCCTTCTGGGTGACAGCTTCCGACTGCTGGTCCCCGACATGGCTGGATTCGGCTATACCGAGCGGATTCCCGGCGTGGTCAACACCATGAGTTCTTGGGTCCAGCAGATCATCGATTTCCTCGACTCCATGAAAGTGGACAAGGTGCACGTGATCGGCAATTCCTTCGGCGGTGCGGTGGCCCTGGCGCTGACGGTCCTCCACCCTGAACGTGTCGACAAACTCGTCTTGATGGGCGCGGCGGGTGTCAGCTTCCCCATTACGTACGGCCTGGACCGCGTGTGGGGTTACGAACCGTCGCTGGAAAACATGGAAGAACTGTTGAGTATTTTCACGTACGACCACTCTTTTGCCACGCCTGACCTGATCAGGTCGCGCTTCGAAGGCAGCATCCAACCGGGTTTCCACGAGTCCTTCTCGTCGATGTTCCCCGCGCCTCGCCAGCGCTGGGTCGACTGGATGGCGGCGTACGAGGACTACATCCACGACATCCAGAACGACACGCTGATCGTCCACGGGCTCCAGGACCGCGTGATCCCAGTGGACACATCGATGAAACTGCTGACCATGATCCCCAATTCCCAGTTGCACGTCTTCGGCAAGTGCGGCCACTGGACCCAGATCGAGCACACCGTGGAGTTCTGCGACCTGGTGCGTGACTTCCTCCAGTACGAGAGGTGAGCCGGCGCCCGATGCCGCCGGAGGCCTCAGTTGTAGAAGCAACAAGCAGTACGGGATGAGCGTCTCGTGGTGACCCCGTCTCCCCCGTCAGCGGAGGTACCCGTTACAGTTGCCGGTAGCCAACGTTGGGTCGCGCGTGGTCGCCACGGGCGTACTGGCGCAAGTACATCACGGCTGACACACAGGTGGCGAGATTGAGGCTGGAGACTTGTGGTGTCATGGGCAGGGACACAATCGCGTCGCAACGCTCACGAACCGCTGTTGACAAGCCAGTACGCTCGGAGCCGAAGGCGAAAATGGTTGGACCGGGGAAGTCGGCGGGGTCGAAAACTGTACCTGACGCGTCCAGTCCCACGAGTGCGAGATCCGTGTGCGTGCGTCCTTCATCCAACTCGTCGCACAGCCGGGCCGATGCCCAGCACGGGAGGGCCCACTGGAGCCCGGCTGCCCCGCGTACTGCCATGGGATCGAAGAAACTGACCGCACCCTGGGCCAGGACTCCTGCAGCACCGACTGCCGCCGCAACCCGGACCACAGCGCCGAGGTTTTTTGAATTTCGCGGGTCGTCAAGCAGAATCGTGTCCTGCCCCACGGTGGGCAAGGCCTGGCCGAAAATCCATGTCCGAGGTCGTGCATAGGCTAGGACGCGTGTTGGAATGGGCTGAGCAGAATGCTCCCGCAATTGCGCTGTGGGTACGACGGTTGCGCGCTCCTCCAACAGTGCCCGCAGATCGGGCGCGATCGTGTCGGCCAGGCTTAGTGCCCTGTCCAGGTCGTCGGTCCAGATCTCCTCCACAGATGCCCCGAATCGATAGGCATGCTTGAGCGCGTGCAATCCTTCGAGCGCGACTAATCCTTGGAGCGCGACTAATCCTTGAGGTGAATCCGATGTGGTCATGCTGATACCCGCAACTCAGCGGATCGACGGGGGCAGGGCGAAGGTCAGGGTCTCGTCGATGGGGTGGTGTTCGACAAGATCGGTGAAACCGCAGGCTTGCAGGCGGGTGACGACGTCAAGGACGAGGTGATCGGGGACGGACGCGCCCGAGGTGACGCCGACTGTGTGGGTGCCGGCGATCCAGGCCGGGTCGATCTGATTGACATCGTCGATCAAGTACGCGGCCCCGGCGCCGGCATCGAGTGCGACTTCGACCAACCGCACCGAGTTGGAGGAGTTGGCTGAGCCCACGACAAGGACACAATCACATTGCTCGGCAACTTGGCGTACTGCCGACTGCCGGTTCTGGGTGGCATAGCAGATGTCGTCACTGTGCGGATCGACCAGGGCCGGGAATCGCTGGCGCAGACGGGCGACCGTCTCGCGGGTTTCGTCGACGCTGAGTGTCGTCTGGGATAGCCAGGCCACGTGATCCGGGTCGTTCACCTCGACCAGGGCCGCGTCCGCCGGATGCTCGATCAGACGGATGGCTTCGGGCGCCTCGCCGTAGGTGCCTTCGACCTCTTCGTGTCCGGCATGCCCGATGAGGAGGATCTCCATTCCGGCGGCGGCCAGGCGTTTCGCTTCTTTGTGCACCTTGGTGACCAAGGGACAGGTGGCGTCGATCCAGACCAGCCCACGTGCCTGTGCTGCGGTCCGGACAGCCGGGGACACCCCGTGAGCGGAGAAGACCACCACATGTCCTTCGGGCACTTCGTCCACCTCGTCGACGAAAATGGCCCCTTTGTCGCGCAAGGCTGTCACGACGTGCTTGTTGTGGACTATTTCTTTGCGAACATATACTCCGGGGCCGTGAATTTCCAGGGCTCGCTCAACAGTGGCGATGGCCCTGTCGACCCCTGCGCAATAGCCCCGAGGCGAGACCACGACGACCCGGCGAGTGTCAGGATCCTGGACGCCTGACGGCCCCCCGTGCGTTGGAGTCTGAGGGTCCCCGCCTGCTACAATTGATCGCACTGTGGTGTCCATGCCGGTCATTCTACCCGGGTGCACAGGGAAGTGAGCTTGGGCGCCGATGGTCCTCACCGTCGACACTCAAGGAGTCCCGACATGACACTGTCAATTGGGTTATTTGTATTTAATAACATGGAAATACTCGACTATGCCGCGCCGTACCAGGTTTTTGCCACCGCATCCCGGGTGAACGCGCAACAACAGTCGTCACCTTCCTCGACGACTGCTCCAACCAAGGATGGCGAAGACCTGTTCAGTCTCGTCACCATCAGTTCGTCCACGGAGCCTGTGACGATGCAGGCCGGAGCCGTCATCCTTCCTCAAGCCACCATCGGCGACCATCCTGAACTGTCGTGCCTGGTCATTCCGGGGGGCAAGCAAGGCGTCGAAGCCCTGATCAACCAGGGAGATGCCGTCACCTGGATCAAGGAACAGGCTGCCACGGTGCCGCTGGTCGCCAGCGTCTGCACGGGAGCCTTCCTCCTGGCTCACACCGGTTTGTTGGACGGCCGCAAGGCGACGACTCACTGGGCCTACGCCGACGACCTGCGCCAGCGCTTCCCCGCCGTCGACGTCGTCGACTCTCACCGGTGGACAGACTCGGGCCAGTTCATCACTGCAGCCGGGCTGACCTCCGGGATCGACATGGCCCTCCACCTGGTGGAGAGGATGAGTTCCCGGGAGCTGTCCGTGGCCACCGCACGAGCTTTAGAGATGTGATCCGCGATGGGGAGCACGCTCACTCCCCACAGCGGAAGCCGCGCCCGTCTAGACACGGGCGCACCGAATGCAGGGAATCTGCGTACCCGATAACAATCGAAGAGCGGTCACCGCACCGCACAAGCAATGTGAAACGTGTGCCCCGGGAAACCGGGGCACACGTTTGTGCATTCAGATACTGATCAGGGCGTCACTCGGTGACGTCTTCGTCGACCCATTCGAAGGTCTTGGTGACCGCCTTCTTCCAGTTGCGGTAGAGCCGGTTGCGTTCGTCGGAGCACATCTGGGGAGTCCAGCGCTTGTCCTCCGCCCAGTTAACGATGACATCCTGCTCACCTTCCCAGAAGCCGACAGCGATCCCGGCCGCATAGGCGGCGCCCAAGGCTGTTGTCTCGGCCACGACGGGACGCACGACCGGCACGCCGACCATGTCCGACTGGAACTGCATCAAGGTGTTGTTGGCTGTCATGCCGCCATCGGCCTTGAGTTCGGCCAGCTTGACCCCCGAGTCCGCTTCCATCGCGTCCAGGACCTCGCGGGTCTGGAAGGCAGTGGCCTCCAGGGCCGCACGGGCGATGTGGCCGCGGTTAACGTACCTTGTCAAACCGACAATCGCGCCACGGGCGTCACCACGCCAGTACGGTGCGAACAGTCCGGAGAAGGCCGGTACGAAGTAGCAGCCGCCGTTGTCGTCGACCGACAGGGCCAGCTTCTCGACCTCGGGCGAGGAGTCGAACATCTTCAGGTTGTCGCGCAGCCATTGGATCAGGGAGCCCGTCACCGCGATGGAGCCTTCCAGCGCGTACACAGGTTTCTTGTCCCCGATCTGATAGCACAGCGTGGTCAGCAGGCCGTTCTTCGAGAAGACCGGTGCCTCGCCGGTGTTCATCAGCATGAAGCAACCTGTGCCGTAGGTGTTCTTGGCCTTGCCGACTTCGAAACAGGCCTGGCCGAACGTGGCGGCTTGCTGGTCGCCTAAGTCTCCTGCGACCGGCAAGCCTGCCACGACGGGTTCTTTGGCCACGCCATAGACCATGGACGAGGACTTGATCTCGGGCAGCATCGTCATCGGGATGGTCATGTCGGACGCGATCACGCGATCCCAGGTCAGGGTGCGTACGTCCATGAGCATGGTTCGCGAGGCGTT
>WREX01000042.1 GCA_009779115.1 Propionibacteriaceae bacterium | reverse complement strand
TCCAGGTATCCCAGGTCCGCCATCAACTGTTCGGCGTACAAGGCCCAGCCTTCGCCGTGGCCCGAAACCCAGATGCCGTGGCGACGCCACTTGTTGAGCATGTCCTTGTTGTACACGGCCTGGCCGATCTGGAGATGGTGGCCCGGCACGCCCTCGTGATGAACTGTTGTCAGTTCCCGCCAGGTGGAGAACGCCGTCTGCTCCTCGGGGACCGACCACCACATCCGTCCGGGCCGCGAGAAGTCGTCGGAGGGTTCGGTGTAGTAGATGCCACCGTCGTGGGTCGGGGCGATCATGCACTCGATGCGCCGGGCGGGCTCGGGGATGTCGAAGTGCGGTCCGTTGACAGCCTCAATGGCTGCCTCGGCCCGGGCCTGCATCCACTGTTTCATAGCGTCTGGTCCGTCGAGGATGTACGCCGGGTCGTCATCCAGGGCCTTCTTGGTGTCGGCCACACTGAGTCCGGGGCGCAGTTTCGCGCAAATCTCGGTTTGCCGTTCCTCCAGGGCTTCCACCTGCTCCAAGCCCCAGCGATAGCTCTGCTCAAAGTCCAGGTGGGTACCGAGGAACTCCCGGGAGGCCAGGGCGTACCGGGTCTCGCCGACGGCGTCCTGGTCGGTGGCCAGCTCGCGGATGTCTTCGGTCAGGGCCTCGATGGCGGTGGCGTAACCGGCCTGGGCGATGGCGACCCCTTCGACCAGGCGGTCACGGGTGCGCGAAGACAGTTCGGGGCAGTCAGCCCGGGCCTGGGCGAGCAGTTGGTCCAGCGACCCGCCGCGTCGCGCCCAGCCTTCGCACTGTGCGATCAGCGCGTCGACCTGGCGCAGGGCGGGCTTGATACCATGCTCGATCCCTGCCATCTGCGCTTCCAGCCATCCCGCGATCGCGGTTGGAACCGCGCTCAGCCGACGTGCGATCGTCTTCCAATCGTCCTCGGTGGCGGTCGGCATCAGGTCATACACCTCGCGAATCGAGTGCAACCCCGAGTCGATGTTGGCGATGTCCATCAGGTCAGCCCCGCACTGGTGTTCTTCTACGGCCAGGGTTAGTCGCTCGCGCAGCGCGGAGGCGGTGACCCGATCGGTGTCGTCGGTCAGTTCGGTGGTGTCCAACTGCGCTAAAGTGGCCGCGGCCAGCGCGTGGTGGGCGTCGCACCCGGCTGGGCTGAAGTCGTCGTAGGAGTCCTGACCGGTGTGCAATCCGAGGTAGGTCATCGTGATGGGGCTGAGTTTGACCTCGGCGACAAAGTGCTTGTCAGCCAGAGCATCCAAAGCAGTGGGGGTACGCGGTGTCATGGGGTCAGCCTAGTACCGGACGCAGTGTTTTCCCTGGATTCGGGGGCATGACCTGACGATAGTCACCAGGATTCTTAGCTTGGTGTGATCTGGTGCCTGACAGGGATGCTTGGCTCCTTGGCTGACACCTTGAATTCACAGCCACCACAGCATTGGTGAGAGCGCTTCCTCGACGTGTGTTTATGCTACCGATGTCGTACCACCGTCGTATGGTTATGACATGGAGATGAACCCGAATCCACCGATTCATGGCTACTACGCGACCCTGTGGAGGCACGCTGGCTCGTCGGGCGTCGCTCAACAGACGTCCAGTCTGCCTTCACGCCACCCGCCGACCCATCGCACCCCCACAGTGTCGCTCGCGACGCCAGCAATCGGTGGATCCGGGTTGAACTTGGGCTCTCTGCAATTGGGAGTGGCCACAGCCGCCACACAAATCGAGGGCGGCGACGCCGACACGAATTGGCATCGGTGGGCCACCCGTCCGGGCGCGGTCAAGGATGGGTCGACTCCGGCGCGGGCCGCCGACCACTGGAATCGCGTCGACCAGGACATCGCCCTGCTGGTGGAACTAGGCGTCAAGCACTACCGCATGGGACTGGAATGGGCGCGGATCGAGCCTGAGGAGGGTGTTTTCGACGCGGACGCCCTGGACCATTACCGGTCCGAGTTGACCCAGTTGCGCCAAGCGGGGATCACGCCCGTGGTCACCCTGCACCACTTTAACAATCCCGGTTGGCTGGAGGAACGAGGGGCATGGCTGCGCCGGGACACGGTGCCGGCCTTCCTCACCTATGTCAGACGGGTCGTCCAACAGTTGTCCGACCTGGTCGATGAGTGGATCACGATCAACGAGCCCAACGTGTACGCGACACAGGCGTTCTGGTTCGGGATCTGGCCTCCGGGGCATAAATCGGTGGATGAAGCCATGACCGTGTTGAGCCATCTCTCCCAAGCGCACTTGAGGGCCTACACCCTGATCCACGCGATTCAGCCGTCGGCCAAGGTCGGGGCCGCCCACCATCTTCGCGTCTTCGATCCCGCGAACCGTCTCAACCCCGTCGACCTCGTCGGGGCACGGGCCATGGAGTACTTGTTTCAGACCGCAGCCCTCGAAGCCATGTCGTACGGACGGTTTCTGCCGCCCCTGCGCAGATCGTCGACGACCCCTCCGGCTGTGTCAGCAACTCGCGGGACATCCCGCAGGCGCTACTACGACTTCGTGGGCATCAACTACTACACCCGGTCGTGGGTGACCGGATTTTCCGAAGGCACACGCCCGAATTCGCCGGTCAACGACCTGGGCTGGGAGATCTATCCCGCCGGCTTGACCCGAGTGCTGCGCAAAGTGGCGAAACGCTATCCGGGTCCCGTCTACATCACCGAGAACGGCACAGCCGACGCGGACGATGCCTTCCGGCCCCGATTCCTGGCCGACCACCTGTCCGCGGTCGTGGGATCCGGGGTCCCGGTCGCCCGATACTACCATTGGTGCTTCACTGACAACTGGGAGTGGGTCGAAGGTGAGGAACCCCGCTTCGGCCTGGTCGGGTTGGAGTACGAGAGCCAGACCCGCCGGATCACTGAATCAGGCCGGATGTACGCCGACATGATCGCCCACGGCGGACTGACCGACGAGGCCTACCAGCGCTGGGTTGCCCCGGCAGCCGCGGGATCGACTCGATTCGCCAGCTGAGTGTCAGGTGTACGTGTGGACTGTCGACGCACGCACCCGATTCTCCGGTCACGTACTCAGCGTGCCTGCACCAGGACGCGTCATAGTCATGAGTCGGTGGATTCAGGCCTGGGCCGACCTTCGTCGTGTACACGCTTGAAATTCTGTTTAATTACTATTATTAACGGGAGAGTTCCCATCGTGTCCTCCTCTTGGGTCCGTCATCGATGGTCTCACCTTTGATTTTATAAATTCGTGACAATAATGATGGATGATGATTCCGCGGAATGTCATTTGCTGTTAATAACATCATTTTACAAGGTATATTATACACAGATGACAGAATCTTCATCATCGGGTATGATCTAAAATACATCAAATCAATTCCGTATTCTACTGATCAAGAGTTGCTGAATAGTTGCCACAAAGTTGATTACCTATCCTTTGTCACAGCAATCATTTGTACTATTTAATTAATATCATTCACGAAAGGTGTGAGGTTCGGTGAAGACTCGGTTGAAGTGGCTCAGGGCCCCCAGGGTCGTCGCGTGGGTGACCGGCCTGGTGATGATGCTCTCGGGAGTGCTCCTCGCAGTGTCGAGTTGGGCGGCCTTGGCGCAAGCCGTGGGGCCCAAGGTCCGGCTGGATGTCGAGTCGGCAGCGCCCGCCTGGGCGGGGGACATCGATCCCGACAACCCATACGCGAACTGGTTCTTCTCCGTGTGGTCGACTCCGATTCTGGCCGACGGCGAGGACTTCGGTGTCATCACAGCCGTGGCTCGCGATGCCAACAACGGACCCCTGACAGGCAAGGCCGACCAGTTGAGCGCCTCCTTGGTCGTACCGGAAGCGGTGACGAGGATTTCTGATTTCAAGCCTCTGCCCAACGCGCCGGGGTCGTACAGGGCGACGATCACGTCCACGCGGCCAGGCGACAAGACAGTCGAAGTGAAAACCGAAGGGTACCCTGTCGCGGTGAAGGGAAACGATGTGGCACACTTTGTGTCCTCCTTCTCCCAAGAGGTCAGCCTGGAGAAATCTAGCTGGACGGTCGCACCTGAGGGCCCGCTGGCCGCCGACGGGGAGTCGTCGTACACCGGTGTGGCGGCAGTCCGCGACACGGCTGACCAACCTGTGGCTGGCAAGACTGTCACGTTCACGGTTCCGACAGGCGTGACCTCGTCGGTCTTGTCCGCCGTGACCAATGCCCAGGGCGAGGCTCGGGCGGCCTTCGCGTCGACTCTCGTGGGCGTCCATTCGGTGTCGGCAGGTGTCGATGGCGTCGGAACGATCGGGTCCGTCGACATCGCATTCATCGCCGGTGAAGCCGATGCGCGTACGTCTTCGTTCACCCTTGCCCCGACCGCACTCTTCGTGGGTGAATCCGCCACGGCGTCGGCAGTCGTGAAGGACTCCTACGACCATCCTGTTCGGCTCCAGGAGGTGACGTTCGCGGCGACAGGGTCAGCACAGTTCCCCAGCGGGCCATCCTGCCAGACCGATGACGAGGGAACATGTACGGTCACGGTCACCGACGCTGTGTCGGAAGACGTCACGGTGACGGCATCCCTCGGTGCCGAAGCCATCGCTCCCGTGGCTGGCATCACAGTCTCCTTCACGAACAAGCAAGCCGTTCCAGGGCGTTCCGAACTGGTCGTGACTCCGGTGTCGTCCCTTGAGGTCGGGCAGTCCTTCACCGCCACGGTGACGGCACGCGATGCCGATGGCGCACCTGCGCCGGAGCAGATGGTGCTGTTCCACCTGGCGCCTGTCGACCCAGGCGTGCTGAGCCAAGATTCCTGCGTCACCGATTCAGCCGGCACGTGCTCGGTGAGCCTGAAGTCGAAGCTGGTGGCGACACTGGACATCCATGCGAGCCTGCCGACGCCCAGCGGGCCTGTTGACGTCGGTGGGAACTCGGACCCCGCGAAGGCCAGCCCCCAGCAGGTGGAGTTTGTGGCCGGTGAGGTCTGCGTGACCCAGTGCACTCCCGTGGACTCCGACCACCGGACTCGCGCCGACGTGATCCACGACGGTGCTTTGGCCGATGGGGTGGCGACCAACCTGGTGAGAGTTGTCGCGTACGACAGCTATGGCAATCCGGTCGAGGGTGCTGAGGTCCGCTCGACCCCCGACGAGGGCTCGACATCGCTGACCGTCCAACCCGATATCGCTCCGACGGACAAACATGGCGTCTCCACGATCTCGTACACATCCGCCGCACCGGGGGCTCACAAGGCCCAGGTGTTCATCGGTGGTGAGACCCCAGCCGAGTCGCCGGTGACGGTCTCATTCCGGAGCCACGACCCCGACCCGGACAGTTCCGAGTGGGTGATCACTCCGGCAGGTCCACTGCCAGTCGGCACGGACGCGCTCAGCACGTACACTGCGACGGCGAGCGTCCGTGACCCGGACGGCAACCTGGTGGAACACGCCATCGTCACCTTCTCAACCGACCGCCCAGGTCCGGTCTGGTCAGGGGAGTCCTGTTTCACGGATAGCAACGGAGCGTGTTCGGTGTCAGTCCATTCGACGGCCTCGGGCACCTTCGATGTGACGGCGTCGGTCGGGGCTGAAGCTCTCACCAATGCCGACACGGGTCAGAAGTCGGCTCCGGTCACGTGGAAGGTTGGCGAGGTGTGTTCCCCAGCCGATGGTTGCGAACCGATCGATCCCCAGCTTCCCGCTGATCAGCGGACCGGTGTGAAGGTGAGCACAGACAACCAGGTCGCCGATGGAAGCGCTCACAATATCGTCACTGTGCGGGCCTTTGACAAGTATGGAAACCCGATTGAGGGCGCACAGGTGGAATCTGCCAGTACGGATCCTGCGCTCATCGTCCAGACCGGCATCACCCCGACCGGCAAGGATGGTTCGACGACTGTTTGGTATTCCTCTCTCGCTGCCGGTCCCCACGAAGCCACGCTGAGCGTGAACGGCCACCCGGTGACCGCGTCACCCGTGACCGTGCACTTCGTCCCTGGCAAGGTCTGTGTCGTCGAAGCAGGGTGTCAGCCCGGGGGTCCCGGTCAGGATCCCTCCAAGCAGACCCGCGTGGCCGTCACCACCAACGACCGGCCCGTTTCCGATCTCAACGTGATCACCGGATATGCCTTCGACAAGTACGGGAACCCGACATCGGGCGTTGTGTTCTCCATCTCCAGCGAGTACGAGAACCTGGTGTTCAGTACGGGTACGCGCGGCACGGGAACCATGACCTCCCGCGAGGACGGCACAGCCACTGTCTCTGCTGGTTCCGACAAGGCGGGGTCCTTCTCGGCGCGCGGGTCAGTTGCAGGTGCGGAACTGACGACTCACGGCTCGCCGCTGGATTTGCGGTTCCTCGGTGCTCCGACGATCACCTTCCCGGTCGATGGTGGAGTGATCAAAGACAAGCCTGTGTTAGTCACCGGCGTTGGCCAGAATCCCGGCGCCACGGTCACCGTGAAGGACTCCACTGGCGTCTGGTGCACGACAACAGTCCAGCCCGATCACACGTGGACCTGCCCGGTCAGTCTGCCAGATGGTAAACATGCCTTGACAGCGGTGGAGACCACCACGACAGGCGAGATTTCCCCACCCTCGAATCCGGTCAGGTTCACCCTCGACACGCAGGCGCCGCCGGCGCCGGTTATCACCAAGCCGGGTGACCATGACCTGACCAACCACTCCAAGCCCGTGGTGACGGGCACGGGCAGCGATCCCGGCAACACGGTGACGGTCCGCGATGGCGATGTGGTGGTGTGCACCGCAGCAGTGAAACCGGACCTGACCTGGTCCTGCACCCCCGGCGAGCCGCTGGCCGACGGTGACCACACCCTCACAGCCGACGAGACTGACCAGGCCGGCAACGTGTCCGATCCTTCCCAGACAGTCACCATCCAGATCGACACCCAACCGCCAGCCGCCCCGGTACTGGCAAAGCCCGATGATAAGGATGTGAGCAACCAGCCCACCCCCGAGGTTTCAGGCACCGGTCAGGAACCCGGGAACAAACTGGCCATTCGTGCTGATGACAAGGTGGTGTGCAGAACCGTGGTCAAGCCGGACCTGACGTGGTCCTGCACCCTCGACAAACCGCTGGCCGACGGCAATCACACCCTGAAAGCCGACGAGACCGACAAGGCTGGAAACGTTTCCCAGCCCTCCAACACCGTCACGGTGACAGTCGACACCGAAGCTCCGCGGACGCCGACGATCACCACGGTCGGCAAGTCCACCATCGCCGGTGTCGCAGAGCCGGGATCCACGCTGACAGGGACGTACCCCATTTCCGAATCGTCGACCGCGGCTGTGGCGACCGCGGTCGATTCGACCAAGAACTGGTCGATGCCCACTCCGTCAGACGCAGTCAGCGGGACAATCACCGCCGTGTCGACCGACAAGGCGGGTAATAATTCACCGCAGGCTCAGGCCTCTTTGGATCTCTCGTCCCCTGGTGCCCCCATCGTCCATGTGTCGAACGGGTCGGAAGTCAGCGGAACCGCTGAACCCGGCTCCCGACTCGACATCACGGACGACCAGGGGAAAACGATCCCTGGGTGTGAGGAAGTGTTCGCCGATGTCAACGGCAGGTTCACCTGCGCCCCAGAGCAGGCCCTGTCGGCAGGGACCACGGTCACGGTGAGGGCCGAGGACAAGGCGGGCAATGTCTCACCGGTGACTGTGGTCACAATCGTGGCCGTGAAGGCTGAGGTCACGTACCCGCAACGCCATCGGCTGGAAACTCAGGTGGCGACCGGGTTCCACTTCAACCCGGGCGAACAGGTCTGCTTGTCGGTCGTGCCGTCGGTGCAGGATGTCGGCTGCCAGACGGCTGACACAACCGGCAAGGTGACCTTCTCCTTCACGGTCCCCCAGGGCTTCCAGACGGGCCAACACACGGTGACGCTCACGGGATACAAGTCCGGATTGGCATCAACCTCGTTCGCGGTGGTCGACACGGTGGCCATCGAGACAGGCGGCGTGGTTGCAACTCCGGTCTCTCCCGGCCAGTTGGGGCTATTTGCCGCTGTGGCGCTCCTGGGGGCAGGCGCCTCGGGCGTGTGGTTCGGTGTCAGGAGGGTTAGCCGGACAAGTCGCTGAGCCGAGAGCCTGTGCGGGCCCAGGCGGGGCCGCTTCCTTCAAGGAGGCGGCCCCGTTCTGGATACACTGGGACCACTATGACTGTCATCCACACTCCCGCCCGTGTCCGCGTGGCCCCCTCTCCGACCGGGGACCCCCATGTCGGGACGGCGTACATGTCCTTGTTCAACCTGGCGTACGCGCGTCTGACCGGTGGGCAATTCATCTTGCGTATCGAGGACACCGACAGGGCCCGGTACGTCGAGGGGTCCGAGGCCCAGATCTTCGACACCCTGACCTGGCTTGGACTGACCTGGGACGAGGGCCCGGACATTGGCGGACCCTGCGCGCCGTACCGCCAATCCGAACGGCTGGACACCTACCAGCCGTTCGTCGAGCAGTTGATCGACGCCGGTCACGCGTACTACTGCTGGTGCAGTCCCGAGCGGCTGGCCGCCATGCGCAAGGCCCAGGAGGAGGCCAAGCAGCCGACCACGGGGTACGACAGGATGTGCTACGGGCTGACTCGCGAGCAACGGGCCGAATTGCCGGGGTTCTCCCCGACACCGGTTGTCAGGATGCTGATTCCCGACCAGGAGGAGTTTGTTTTCACCGATGTCATCCGGGGCCAGATCAGCGCGCCGCGTCCCGACGACCAGGTGATTCTGAAAGCGGACGGGTTTCCGACCTATCATCTGGCTGTCGTGGTGGACGACCACCTGATGGGGATCACCCATGTTGTGCGCGGGGAGGAGTGGATCTCTTCAACCCCGAAACATAGCTTGCTCTATCGCTGGCTGGGCTGGGACGAGCCGGCCTGGTGCCACATGCCGCTGTTGCGCAATCCGGACCGGTCCAAGATCTCCAAGCGGAAGAATCCGGCTGCCCGGCTGCTGTGGTTCAAGGAGCAGGGCTATCTGCCTGAGGCCTTGCGCAACTTCCTCCAACTGATGGGCTACCCGCCCGCGTCGGATGACGCCGAGGTCTGTTCGTTCGAAGAGTTCGTGGCCGGTTTCGACTGGGCGAGGGTGAACACTGTCGGTCCAGTTTTCGATGTCAAGAAACTCGACTGGCTCAACGGGCACTACATCCGGTCACTGAGCGATGAGGAGTTGGCCCACCGGCTGATTGCGTACATCGAGGCTTATCCCGAATCCACCGATCCATGGCTGCTACGCGACCCTGTGCCGGCACGCTGGCCCGCCGGTCGCCGCTCAACAGACGTCCAGTCTGCCCTCACGGCAACCGTCGGCCCATCGCACCCCCACAGTGTCGCTCGCGACGCCAGCGATCGGTGGATCCGGGCTTATCAGAGCGATGATCTTCCCAGCGAGAACGCTTCCACCATCGATTGGCGGACCAGACTCCGCCAGGCCGTACCCCTGATTTCTCCGCGCTTGACTCTGCTGAGTGAAGCCTGGGGCAAGATCCAATACCTGCTGGCCGACGACGCCCATGTTCCGATCGATCCGGTGTCTGAAGCCAAGGCAGGCGCCGACGCACCAGCCGTCCTGGCCGCAACCTTGGAAGTCGTCGAGTCCTTGGGCGAGTTCACGACCCAGGCTTTGCACGAGGCTTTGACCGTACGCCTGGTCGACCAGATGGGACTGAGCAAGAAGGCGGCCTTCGCACCCATCCGGGTTGCCATCACTGGCGCGCTCGTGTCGCCGCCCTTGTTCGAGTCGATGGAGATTCTGGGACAAGACTCATGCGTGACGCGCCTACGTGCATTCATGGCGATTTCTGGGCGTGATAATCTGGCCGGGTGAACGATCCAACCGTCTCCGCAGGGGATTTCATCGCCGACACCGTCCGGACCGACAACGCGGCCGGGACCTATTCTGGACGGGTCCAGACGAGATTCCCGCCCGAGCCCAACGGGTACCTGCACATCGGCCACGCCAAGGCCATCACAGCCGACTTCGGCATCGCCGAACAATTCGGCGGAGTGTGCAACTTGCGTTTCGACGACACCAACCCTGACACCGAAGACGTGGAGTACGTCGAGTCGATCATCGACGACATCCGCTGGCTCGGTTTCAGTCCCAACCAGGTGTTTTACGCGTCTGATTATTTCGAGGACCTGTACACCTGGGCGGAATCCCTAATCGAACGGGGTTTGGCTTATGTTGACGACCAGGACCAAGAGACCATTTCGAGCCAGCGCGGCGGCTACGGCCAGGAGGGAGTCGAGTCACCGCACAGGAACCGTACTCCCGAGGAGAATCTCGATCTGTTTCGCCGGATGCGCGCCGGTGAGTTCGCCGACGGGGAAAGGGTTTTGCGGGCCAAGATCGACATGCAGGCCGACAACATGCAATTGCGCGATCCTGTGATGTACCGCATCAGGCGCGGTCATCATCACCGTACTCACGATGCCTGGGTGATCTATCCGACCTATGATTGGGCTCACGGCCAGTCGGACGCGCTGGAGGGCGTCACCCACTCGATGTGCACCCTGGAGTTCGTCACGCACAGGCCCTTGTACGATTGGTATCTCGAACACCTCGATCTTCCGCGTGAGAAGCCACAACAGTTGGAATTCGCCCGGCTCGAACTGACCCACACGGTCACCAGCAAGCGCAAGCTGCGCCAGTTGATCGACGATGGCGTGGTGGAAGGCTGGGACGACCCGCGGATGCCCACCTTGCAGGGCCTGCGCCGACGTGGCTACCCCGCGGCGGCCATCCGGGCCTTCTGCACGCACATCGGAGTGACCAAGACGAACGCCAGGCATTCGATCGAGGAACTGGAGTCCTTCGTGAGGGTCGAGTTGAACCGCGTGGCCCAGCGCCGTATGGCGGTCCTGCGCCCGGTGAAGTTGGTCATCGACAACTGGCCCGCTGGCCTGACCGAGTGGTTCGAGATCGCCAACAACCCCGAGAACCCCGATGATGGCACCCGACAGGTTCCATTCTCGGGTGAGCTGTGGATCGAGCGTGACGACTTCGCCGCAGTACCGCCCCCCAAGTTCTTCCGCCTGTACCCCGGCAACGAAGTACGGTTGCGCGGCGCTTACTTGGTGACGGCAACCAGCGCTGTCGAAGATGCCAACGGCGACATAGTCGAAGTACGGGCGACCTACGATCCCGCCAGCCGTGGAGGTAACAGTCCCGATGGCCGCAAGGTGAAATCAACAATGCACTGGGTGAGCGCCGACCACGCCCTAGACGGCGAAGTCAGGCTGTACGAGCACCTCTTCGCCACCGAAGCCCCCGGCCAAGCCACCGGCGATCCCCTGGACGACCTCGCCCCATCCTCCATCGAAACCCTCGCCGCCAAGGTAGAACCCGCCCTGGCCCCCGGCGAAACCGGAGTCTCCCCAGGCCAGGTCGTCCAGTTCGAGAGGATCGGCTATTTCGCCGCCGACCGCGATGTCCCCCTCCTCTTCCACCGCACCGTCGGCCTAAGAGACGAGTGGGCCTCCCTCCAAAAACGAGGGGCATAGCGAGTTCTGTCCTGAGCCCACCGACACTGTGATCCACAGCGTCTCACGCATGGTGCCGATCAATGAGCACTCAGCTGTACGGGAGGGTGATGTGGTCGGATGGTCAGGTGTATGCGTAAACAGTGCAGTTGGCCGTTGGCCACTCAGCTGTATGGGAGGGTCGATTGCCCGGATGGTCAGGTGCATGCGTCAACAGTGCAGTTGTCCAATGAGCACTCAGCTGTACGGGAGGATGATGGCGTCGGATGGTCAGGTTCATGCGTCAACAGTGCATGCCAATACTGTCTACTTGGCTGGACAGGATGGTGGCAGGTCCTGGTGGTGAAACGAACGCATGGGAAGTCCTTGGAAAAGATGTCGGATCACACTGCCAACGGCCTACTCATCACCCACCGTTCTCGATGCACATCCTCTGGCACCGACAAGCATGGCTACCAGAGTATGTGTGGACACACAGACAAGGTTACATGTGTTAGAACCAACAGGTGGGTGCTGGAGTGGGATGGTGTTAGGGGCTTCGTGTGGGTGGGCTGGTTCCCGATGGTCGGGTTTCGGTGAGAGGTCTGGTTTTTTGGTGTGGTTGGGGTGTGGGGGTGGTGTCGGTGGTGCCGTTGGGTCCGACACGGAAGGTTTGGCCGAGTTCGGTTCGCCAGTAGAAGACTCCGGGTTGGGGTTGTTCGAGTATCCATCCGGCGTGGGTTTTCACGCGGTGTGCCCGGCGGGTCAGGGGGGCTAGGTTGGAGGCCCGGGTCTGACCCTCACGGCCGGGAGTATAGGGGTTGACGTGGTCGAGGTCGAGGTGGCGAGCTTCCCTTGATGAGTAGGGGAAGGCTTCCCAGGCGTCTCGGGCGAGCACGTGTTCGCGGATGGATGGGGGGATGTCGTAGCGGTCTGTGCCAGGGTCATTGTCACCGAGGTGGAGGACTGGGGTCACCCGGATGCGGGCATGACCGACCACACGGGCCAAGTCTTGCACCCGTACTGGGCCCAGGCGTTCTACACGGGCCACGCCTTCCCCGCGGAGCAGGGCATCACCGGACAAGTGCACATACACGCGAGCGACCGGCAGTGACCGTTCCGCCTGTTGGGGTGTGGGTATCTCCGGGTTGGGCTGGTCGGGGTCCATGCCCCGGCGGGTGTGCACGCCCAGCAGGGATAATGCCAGGGCGGGAGTGGCGAGGATACCCACCGCCGCGGCACGACGATGGTCCTTGTCCCGGGTGTCACCCCGTTCCGCCATCACGTCAGCGACACGGTCCAAGGTCGCGTCGAAGAATAGCGCATCAGCCGTATCGAGGGTGGCGTCCAGATAACTGGTGGCGGTGTCTTGATCGGAGGGGTGGGTGGTGACGTAGCGTCCGGATTGGAGGCGTTGAGTTTTCCGGGCTACCGCTTCTGGTGCGACTTTCAGCACAGTGGCTTTGACCAGGTTGACCAGGCGTGTGACACCAATGGTGCCTAACCCGGGTTGGATGTGGTGGTCCACGGCGATGGTTTCCTCGGTGGTCAACCCGTACCCCAGACAGGTCGACGCGACCCGTTGGGCTTGCCACACCGGGATTCTCAACTCGTGGATGGCTTGCCAGGTGTAGGGGTGTCGTTCGGTCAGGTTCACGATGTCGTACAAGATTCCTGATGCCGCATATACGGATGTGTGCCGCGCGACTGCGATTTCTAATGGGAGGGCTTCATCGACCAGTGTTCGGTTGGCACTGGTGGGGACCCAGCGGCGTTCGTCTTCTTCAAACTTTTTCTCGTTGTTGATGTCATTCCACCCGTGAGCTTTCGCCAACCCTGCGATCAGGTCGGCTTCGGTGGCGTCGACCATGTTGCGTAACCGGACCACTGTGCGTAGTTTGTCAATATCGGACACGTTGTCGTCGGTGAGGACGTCAACCGCCTCACTGACATCATCCCGATATTCGAACACGTGTTCGATACTATCAACCAGGTCAGACATTCACCCGCTTATCCACAACCCCCAACAACCCCCGACAATCTATCCACAGACCCCGCCAACCCCTTGACAAAACCCACACCACCCAACTCATAAACAATAGCCAACCATCATTCAAAACAAAGTATAATTCACCGGCGGTCAAAATGGACCGGTGTATTCCGAATTCCCCTGATGTGGAGCATCTCCTAACTTGCCCTACCCGCGGTGGGCCGAAGGCCACCATCAGCTGAATGCATCGGCCTGTGTGGGTTTCAGTGAATGGACAGTGGTGGAGGAATGGTGGGAAATTGGTAGGAAAATGCTATGTGACATGGGAAAATAGTGGTGTCATAAGACCATTTTGGTCCGTGAGAGAACACATCCCAGATGTAATGATCACAACGGCCCACTGGTGACACTCTCAGGTTCGATAACCGCAATCATGTTGCGTACGCGGGCCTTGTGCCCGCGATGCGTCTGGCGGAGCACGCCGGATGATATGACTGGGTACGCACTCTGGTCCTCCTGCCCAGGCAAAAGGGCTGGAACCTGGAGATCAGAATCACGTCCTGCGTCGCGGGGAAGATCACGGGAGCTGACACCGCTGCTGACGTGGATATTCTGCGACATGGGAGAATGTCCCTGCTGTTCTCCAGGCGAGGGCGCTTTTCGACCTGGGTGTCGTTTTTGCGCGCGTTCACGTTTGGTCATTCCTGCCAGCTTGACACACTCAGGGGAGTGTTCGGACAGACCGGAGATACACTCGTCCATCAAACATTAGACAATTACCAGGAACAACTAGCCCTTGCACATACCTGCGCCAGACCCATCGGTGCATCCAGGACTAACCCGACCCAACAATTAGAAATGTGACCGTGTTCACTTGTTCGAACACTTGGGAGATGTTGCTCAGCTCGGGCAGGAGGGTGGGTTGTGCCAGATTTTGGCCAGGGTGGACGAGATTCGAGATCCCTCCTATGCCCCAAGCGATCATCCCGGCATCGCTCCAGGCGAAGGCCATTCCGCCGCTGGCATCGATTCGGTGAACGCCGGTCAAGCCTGACAACGCGAATGGGCTGGACATTTCGGTGGTCGGTTTCTCGTATCCGCAAGCTCCCAACGAGAGGCCGGAGGGCTGTCCCCAGCACCACACCGTACCATCGTTTTTTAGTGCGTAATAGCCGTAACCCATGGCCACCTGGGTGGCATTTGTCCGGCCATCAACCCGAACTGCCTGTGCCGGACTACCGTCTTGTTTGTCTTCAACCAGCCAGACCGTGCCATCGTTGCGTAGACCCAGAACTGCGCCATCCCCACGGGAGGCGATCTGTGTGATGTTGGAAAAACCGGGAATTGCTCGGGGAGTCGGCATTGCCACGCCATCGTCGCCCCAGCCCCACACTGTGCCGTCGGTGGTCAGAGCGTAGGTTGCCTGATAGCCGCCGACCATCTGGCTCATCAATGGCAGCCCAGTTTGGACCGGGGTGGGCGAACTCACGATTGTTCCATTGCTGACAATGCCCTGGCCCCAGCCCCACACCTGACCGTCTTGGGTCAAGGCATAAGCGTTGTATTGCCCAGCCGCCACGGCCTCGACATTGTCCAGATCAATCGGAGCCGGAGTCGACGGATCACCAGACCGTCCCAACTGGTTGGTGTCGTTGTT
>WREX01000041.1 GCA_009779115.1 Propionibacteriaceae bacterium | reverse complement strand
GATCCGGTTGGCCAGCAGAGCCTGGTAGACGGCATCGTTCATGTTGCCCGAATTGGTCGGCATCGCCGCACGGGGAAGAGCAGTCGGCATATCGTTCACGTTGAGGAAGGTTACCCGCTAGGTACGACAAAACCAGGCTGTCTCCCCGCGTGTTCGCTATCAGCACAGCCGTCCCGCGTGAACTGACGGTGAAGGAAACTCAAGTCTCAACCACAACCAGAGAGTGGACGGACGGGCACTCACTCTTCGGCAGGAGCCGGCGGC
Source organism: Propionibacteriaceae bacterium (assembly GCA_009779115.1). GTDB lineage: Bacteria > Actinomycetota > Actinomycetes > Propionibacteriales > Propionibacteriaceae > WQYJ01. Next base: position 15,000 of record WREX01000041.1, on the reverse strand, counting down.
ATCAGGACCGAAGCGACGTCGACCACCGCCCCGTTCGTGTCGGTGACCTTCGCCCGTACGACAACCGAATCCAGAGCTTTCGACTGACGAATCTGGGACATCCACTCGGACAAATGGTTGTGTTCTTGCATGTGCTGGAGTTCTTGCTCGGCCGTCGTGCCGTTCTCCTGGGCCTTGTGGAAGATGAAGTTAGTCAGATCCTCCTGGTTGACCGTGGTCTTGACCTCGTCGGCCAGCTTGGAGAGCAGGATCTCGGCCCTGATCCCGCGTTCGACTGAGGCATGGGTCCGTTCGGCGAACTCTTCGGCGGTGGTGGCCAGTGGATCGCCCATCTGCGCCAGGTAGTCTTCCAGAGTCGCCCCCATCGACTTCAACTGTTCGGTCAGCTGTGCGGTGCGCGAGGCCACCTCGTCGTTGACAATGCCTTCGGGGATATCGAAGGGCGCCATGTCCAGCATGGTGTCCAAGATCTTGGTGCGTGCGGAGGACAGCTGGTCGTACACCCCCATCTGTTGGACAGACTTTCTCAGGTCGGCCAACATGTCGTCGGCGGAGTCGAACTGCGAGACCATCTGGGCGAATTCGTCGTCCACCTCAGGCAGAGTACGCTGCTGCACCTTGGTCACCGTCACGGCGACATCGGCCAATTCTCCTTCGTGCTGGCCACCGGCGAGCGTGGACACGAAGGTCCTTTCATCTCCTGCCTGGCAGCCTGTCACCGCTTCATCCAGACCCTCGAGCATCGCACCGGAACCGATGACGTACGTCAGACCCTCGGCTGTGCCGTCGGGCAGAATCTCCCCATTCTGCGTGGCCACCAGGTTGATGTGCACCTGGTCGCCGGCTTCGGCTGCCCGGTCCACGTCTGCGGCCTCGGCAAAACGCTCCTTCAAAATTTCGACCCGTGAGGCAACCTCCTCGTCGAGGTCCTTGATCGGGGCGACCGTCACTTCCATGGTGGAGAAATCGGGTAAATCGAAATCGGGGACGATGTCGACTTCGGCGGTCAACTCGACATCCTTGCCGTCCTCCAGTGTCGTCAGTTCGATCTCCGGCTGGCCCAGCGGCGCCAGTGAATGTGCTTCCAGCGCTTGGGCATAGATGTCAGGCAGCATGGCATTGAGAGCTTCACTGACCACAGACATCCGTCCGACACGGGCATCGATCATTCCTGGAGGCACGTGTCCCTTGCGGAAGCCAGGAATGGACACCTGACTCGCCAGATCACGATAGGCCTTGTGAATGGCGGGAGTGAGGTCGGCGAAAGGAACTTCAATAGTGAGCTTGGCTCGTGTGGAACTGAGCTTCTCGACTGTGCTGGGCAAGGCGAACTCCTGAACTCGGGATGGTCAGTGACCGGCAAACGGCAACCGGAGCCAATGGTACCGGTATCCGCCCTCCCGAGCGAAACGATCCACCCTTGAGAGAGGGGCGGACTCACTTGTTGACAAACGCGGCTGCCTCGACAGCCACTTGCTTCGCCTCACCGGTGGCTCCCACCAAGACGGTGATGCCCATTAAACCCAGGGTGTGGGCCATGGGCGGGCCCACATGGCCAGTGACGACAACCTCGACATCATGGTCGCGCATGAATGTCACGATCCGCGCGTGATGGGAACCATGGGAGGTGTGCGCGGTATGGAAAGGAGCGTCCGGGGCTGCTTGCTCTCCAGCAGAGGGCTGGTCATGACTGAGATCCCACCGCACCTCGATTTCTTTCCAGGACAGGATCGTCCCGTCCTCCACATCGGCTACGGCCATGGTCTGGGCGCGCCCCAGACCTTCGCCCACCAGGCTTCCAACGATGTTGACAGCAATAATCATGCAGACATTCTGCCATTATTGCCTCACCAGCGGGAGGGGCCAGGCCTGGCTCGGGCGGCTCAGACAACTCAGGCAGCTTCAGCCAGTTCCCAGTGCTGCTTGACGGATTCCAGTCCGACACGCTCCAAGTGCCGGACTTTGGCCACGGTCAGGCCAAGCTCCTCGGCGATGTCCTTGCGAGTACGGGGGTGTCCATCCCAGCCTGCTCTCATGCGCAAGATCCGGCTCTGACTAGGTGGAATTTGTTCCAACGCACGTGTCAGGCCGTGACGGGTGTCCACCTTGTCATAGGTGGACGAACTGGCCACATCTTCGACCTCGATATGCTCGATCGGCACCCACACATGGTGATTGTTCTTCCTCACGGCGGAGCGAATCCACATTCCCGCGTACGGGCCAAAGGGTCCTTTTCGCCAGTCATAACGAAGCACGGCATGGTGCAACGCCACACACCCCTCTTGGAAGAGATCGGAGAAGGGCACCCTTCTCAGTCTCGCGGCCTGACGGGCGATCACGGCGACCAAGCCGAGGTGGGCTAGGATCAGATCCTCCTTGGCCTGGCGTCCCTGGTCAACCAAAGCAGTCAATTCCTGCACGGAAGCAGATATGTCCTCACGGGCGCCATCCAGGATCTCCTGGGCCAACAGCCCTGCCTCAATCTGCTTCGCACGGTGGATATCACGGTTCATCTGCTCAATGTTCATATCACTACTGTGGCGGTTGGACCGACTCCAAGCCACAGTATGCACAGGAATCGCGGGGACCACATCTGGACAACACCACATCTTGTGACCAACCTCACAGACGGACCCGGTCGTGTCATGGGCTGAGGTGCGGGGGTTGTCCCCCGGTGTCGGAGGATGCCCGTAGACTCGTCTCATGGCTGGATTCATCAACTCGGAGGACCTCGACGAGGTTCGCACGCGAGCCAGGATCGACGATGTGGTCTCCAGCTATGTCACGCTCAAGCCGGCCGGAGCTGGCACCCTGAAAGGATTGTGTCCTTTCCACGACGAGAAAACCCCCAGCTTCCAGGTCACTCCGGCGCGAGGGTTGTACTACTGCTTCGGCTGTGGCAAAGGCGGCGACACAGTCAATTTCGTCCAGGAGATCAACAACCTTTCCTTTCGTGAGGCGGTGGAATTCCTGGCCGACAAGTACGGGGTCCGTCTCAGGTATAGTGACGAGACCCAACCGGTTGGCCTCTCGCGCACACGTCTGTTCGATGCGAACGCCGCTGCTGCGCAGTTCTTTGCTGACACTTTGCGCACTGGCGAGGGAAAGCCAGGCCGAGACTTCTTGGCGCAGCGAGGTTTCCCTCCAGAAGCGGCCCAGCAATTCTCAGTCGGATTCGCCCCGAGAGGGGGGCGAGACCTGGTGAGCCATCTGAAATCCAAGGGCTTCCGGGACGACGAACTTATGGAAGCCGGGCTGATGCGCAAGGGCGGCTGGGATTATTTCCGTGGCAGGGTCGTCTGGCCCATCCGCGATGCTGGCAAGGGGGTGCTCGGTTTCGGGGCCCGGCGCCTGTTCGACGAGGACCGGATCGCAGCCAAGTACATCAACACACCCGAGACGCCCATCTACAAGAAATCCCATGTGTTGTACGGCTTGGACTGGGCCCGGACTGCCATCGGGTCGACATCACAGGCGGTCATCGTGGAGGGGTACACCGACGTTATGGCTTGTCACTTGGCGGGGATCGACACAGCAGTGGCCTCGTGCGGCACGGCTTTCGGAGCCGACCACGCCAAGATGATCAACCGCTTGATGGGCGACCACGCCTCGTCAGGCCAGGTCATTTTCAGTTTTGACCCGGACGAAGCAGGGCGTAACGCCGCGCTCAAAGTTTTCAGCCAGGACTCCTTGTTCTCTGCCTCGACCTGGGTCGCCGTCGAACCAACGGGTCTCGACCCCTGCGATCTGCGTTTGCAACACGGGGATCAGGCCGTACGCGATCTGATCGCCGCACGAACGCCGCTGTATCGCTTCGTCATGGCCAATATCGTGTCGCGGTACAACCTCGACCATGCCGACGCACGCTTGGCCGCAGCACGAGAAGCAGCCCCCCTGGTGACCTCCATCCGCGACGAGTCCCAAGTCGAAACCTATTTGAACGATCTCGCTTTCCTGGTCGGACTCGATCCTGCCATCGTGCGCCGGGAAGTTTCAGCCACGCGTCAGAAGACTTCGATTTCTCACAGGCCTGACCCCCCGGCAGAGCCGACACTGCCAGGAGCCACCCTTCCAACACCGGACGACCGCCGGCTCTTGTCAGAACGGGACACCCTGAAGCTGATCTTGCAGGCGCCCTCCCTGTTCGACTCGGATCAGCCGTGGTACGGCCTGGAAGAAAGGGATTTCACCCATGGGGCCTATCGTGCCCTCTTCCGTACGATCATCTCGTTCACTGGAGGATTACCCAGACCGACTGCGGTGATCGACCGACTGGCCCACGAAGATCTGAAGACCCTGGCCCTCCAACTCAGCGTCGAACCACCGCGGACAGAACTGACCCCCCGCCACGCCCACGAATACGCTGCCAAATTGAAGGTGCTGACCCTCGACCGCGACCTGGGTGAGGTGAAGTCAAGCATGCAGAGAACCAACCCGACGATCAATCCCGATGCGTACCAAGCCATGTTCCAGCAGATGATCGATCTGGAAGTGCAGCGCAAAGAACTCATCCGGCTGTCCGCCGGAGAATGACCTGTCACCAGGCCCAGTCGCCAGGAGCCCGCTGACAGACCATGTCCCGGCTGCGGCGCGCACCGGACCGAGCGATCTGGTGACACGCCCCGTGGGGCTCACATGCCGCGTCCAATGCCGGCGGGTATCCGGGCGAGGTCGTACCCCAACAGGGCATGAGCTTGTTCGAAGGCGAAACGGTCCGTCATCCCGGCGACGTAAGCGACCGCTCTCCACAGCGCCTGGTCCACAGTTGGCAAGGCATCTAGGATGTGCTCGGCCGAACTGGGAATCAGCTCCGGGTGTCCAGCCAAGTAGTCGACCAGGGCCCGCAGCACATCGATGACGGCATCGGATTGTGCCACCGACTCCGGGCGCATGTAGATGCGGTCATAGTTGAACTGCCTCAGTTGCGCCAGGATGTCAGCCGTTTCGGCATCCATGCCGACCACACCGGTGAGGTTGGTCGAATCGACGACGGCACTGATGAACACTCGCAACTGTTGCGATCGGGAAGACCCACATCGGCGCGCCACCTGGTCGGGGACATCGGCAGGGGTGACGATTCCCGCCCGCATGGCATCCTCCAGATCATGGGCACAGTACGCGATCCGATCAGCCCAGGACACGATCTCCCCTTCAACGGTGCCAGGAGCGGGCTGGGACCAGGAATGGTTGCGAATCCCGTCCAGGGTCTCAGAACACAAATTGAGGTGGCGCAGCGCCACATCCGCGCCCCACGGGCCGTGATGGAAGCCACCAGGAATGTACGGGTCGAAGGCATCCTCGGACGCGTGCCCGCCTGGGCCATGCCCGCAATCATGTCCGAGGGCGATGGCATCGGCCAACGTGGCATTGGCGCCCACCCCGCGCGCGATGGCAGTGGCCACCTGGGCGACCTCCAAGGCGTGGGTCAGCCTGGTGCGCTGATGGTCCAAGGGGTACACCACGACCTGTGTCTTGCCCGCCAAGCGCCGAAAGGCTGTGGAATGGACGATCCTGTCACGGTCGCGTTCGAAGCACGTCCGATAGGGATCAGGCTCCTCCGGCAAGGCCCGATGGCCCGCTCCTGCAGCCAGTGCGGCGCCCAGGCCCAGTGTCTCCCGTTCGATGCGTTCCCTCTCCTCGCGCAGCATGGGACGGTCCGTTCGAATCGATGCCACGGTGTCGGAATGCGCGCACACCTGCGACTGCGCTTCATGCCCGCGCATGGTGGACGCCCAGATCCGGGAACGATGAGTCATGGCCATAGGACGAGTATGGCGTACGCCTACGACAAAGTCACCCCGACCATACTAAACAAATATTAATTCATTGTTTTGTTATGAGAATGCTAGAGTATCATGAGATGAATCGCAGTGTCGGCACGTGGGAAGCCCTAGCTCGCAGCACCTCTCCCCACACCGCATCCCAGCCTGGAGGAGACCTACCGTGACCCAGTTGCCTCAGGGCGCTCCTGAGTTCCTTCCACCCCCGTCACCGAACACGCCGCACACTCCGCCACCGCCTCCGACACCCAATCCGCCCTACACCGCAGCACCTGGCACTGCGCCATCATACGGCCCCCCGCCGGTCAATCCGCCTGCACCTGGCCCATCCGGGGACGCTGCACCCCCATACGGCTCGCCGACAGACACCTTGCCCATTCCTCACCTGCTCCCAACAGACGCCGCGCAACCGTCCCAGGCAGTACCCCCTCCTTACGGAGCACCGGCATCAGCCACAGACGCCCCAGCCCCCACGCCGCCTCACAAACGTCGCCCCTGGATGACGGCACTGATCATCGTTGTGGTGGTCGCCATGGTGGCCGCAGGCGGTTTGATCGCTGTCCGGATCCTCCTGGGAAACCGCATCAGCGCGTACTGTCAGGATGTCTCGCACCTGGCCGACCAGTTGACCGCCGTCAACAACCAGATCAATCAGGGGTATCTTCAGGCAGATTTCACTCAGGTCAGCGGTGCACTGGACACCGCCCTGCAGTCGTTGAACAAGCTGCGTAACGAGAACCCTCCTCCCGATGCCGTCGATCCCCTGGATTCGATGATCGGATTCATCAGCCAGCTCAAGGGGTATGCCGACACGAATGATGTCATCCAGTACTTCCTTTTCGTCGTCCAGAAATACCAGAGTGATTTCATCACCCCCAGTAGTCTCTTGGAACAAGCAAGCCTTCAGTATTGTCAATAGGCTTGTTGCCCTCCCTGCGGCGCTACCCGCCGCTAGCGCCGGCCCCTCCATCGGGAACATCGAAATGGTCGAGGGTACGCGAGTCCAGCCACCCATAGGGCACAGTGACTTTGCTGCGTGGTGACCCCTGACGACCGCGGGGGGAATGCAGTTCATGGCGGGGGAAAGGTTCATCGGGATCGATCCGCGCCAGCAATTCATCGAGCTGGATCAATGAGGAGACCAGGCCCAAGTCCTGCCTTAAGTCCGACCCCAGCGAAAAGCCCTTGAAGTACCACGTCATGTGCTTGCGCAAATCAGCCATTCCGTGACGTTCATCGCCGAAATGCTGGACCAACAATTCGGCGTGACGGCGCACCATGGCCGCCACCTCGCCCGCCGTCGGCAGTGTTTGCGTGTCAGGATGTCCATGAATCATGGCGGCGGCCAAGTCCCGGAAGATCCACGGCCTGCCCAGGGCTCCGCGCCCCACGCACACCCCCGCACATCCGGTCTGAGTCATCATGGTCAGGGCGTCGGACGCCTCCCAGATGTCGCCGTTGCCGATCACGGGAATGCGGACGGCCTGCACCACGTCTGAGATGGCCTGCCAGTCCGCCTGGCCCGAATAGGCCTGTTCGACAGTACGAGCGTGGAGTGTGACAGCTGCGATCCCACAGTCCTGGGCGATGCGGGCAGTGTCGAGCATCGTCACATGATCCTGGTCGATGCCGATGCGGGTCTTGAGGGTGACGGGGATGCCGAAGGGTTCAGCTGCCCGTACCGCCGCCTCCACAATGGAGCGAAAAAGGTCCAGTTTCCAGGGCAGGACTCCCCCACCGCCTCGCCTGGTGACCTTGGGCACAGGACAACCAAAGTTGAGGTCGATGTGGCGGACCCCCTGCTCCCCACAGGCGACCGTGATGGCTCGTGCGATGACACTCGGCTCGGTTCCGTACAATTGTACGGAAAACAACGGATCGCCAGGGTCAGGAGCCATCATGGACAAAGTCTTGGCGATCCGGTCGGCCACACCTCTGGCTGTGATCATTTCGCAGGTGAACACCCCGGCAGGACGCGCACCGGGAACTGCGGCCTCGGCCTGTTCCCGACAGATCTGGCGGTAGGCAGGGTTGGTCACCCCCGCCATCGGCGCCAAAAACACAGGCACGGGCAGGCTCACACCACCCAGATGGCAGGTCACGCCAGCCTTCCTCCCCTCAGGGCTCCCTGGTGGGATCCGAGGGCGCCTCCCATCACCGGCCCGATGTCCACGGTCCACGACCCCGGCATCAGCAACCGGCGAGACGAGCAGCCAAATAGGAGTGCACCTGGTCTAGGCTCACCCGTTCTTGCGTCATGGTGTCCCGCTCGCGCACAGTCACGGCCTGATCGTCCATGGTGTCGAAATCCACCGTCACGCAATACGGCGTGCCGATCTCGTCCTGTCTGCGATAACGCCGGCCGATGGCCTGGGCGTCGTCGAAATCCACATTCCAGTACTTCCTCAACTGAGCTGCCAGGTCGCGGGCCTTCGGCGACAGATCCTCATGGCGTGACAAGGGGAGCACGGCGGCCTTCACAGGAGCGATTCTGGGGTCGAGGCCGAGGACAGTACGGGTGTCCGTCCCGCCTTTCGTATTGGGTGCCTCATCCTCGCGGTAGCTCTCGACCAGGAAGGCCATCAGCGAGCGTGTCAGGCCCGCTGCGGGCTCGATCACATAGGGAAGGTAACGCTCGTTGGTCACCGGGTCGCGATAGCTCAGATCCTGGCCGGAGTGCTTGGAATGCGTGCCGAGGTCGAAGTCAGTACGGTTGGCGATACCTTCCAACTCCCCCCAATCTGAGCCTTGGAAGCCGAAACGGTACTCGATGTCAACCGTGCGCTTGGAGTAGTGGGACAACTTTTCTTTCGGATGCTCGTAATGGCGCAGGTTCTCCCGAGAGATGCCCAAGTCGACATACCAGTTGGTGCGCTCATCGATCCAGTACTGGTGCCACTCTTCGTCCTCCCCAGGCCGGACGAAGAATTCCATCTCCATCTGTTCGAATTCACGGGTACGGAAGATGAAGTTGCCCGGAGTGATCTCGTTGCGGAAGGACTTGCCGGTCTGCCCGATGCCGAAGGGGGGCTTCATCCGTTGGGTTTGGACGACGTTGGCGAAGTTCACGAAAATGCCCTGCGCGGTTTCCGGGCGCAGGTAGTGCAACCCCGACTCGTCCTCGACCGGCCCGAGGTAGGTCTTGAGCATCATGTTGAAGTCCCTCGGCTGAGTCCATTGGCCCTTGGTCCCGCAGTCAGGACAAGGAATTTCTTCCAGTCCGGCAGGTGTACGGTGCTTGCGAAACTCGAATTCCTCCGCCAAGGTGTCGGCCCGGAACCGCTTGTGGCATTGCAGGCACTCGGTCAGTGGGTCGTTGAAGACGCCGACGTGGCCCGAGGCCACCCACACCATGCGCGGCAGGATGACCGACGAGTCCAGTCCCACCACATCGTCTCGCGAGGTCACAACAGAGCGCCACCATTGCTTCTTGATGTTCTCTTTCAGCTCCACGCCGAGCGGACCGTAGTCCCAAGCCGCCCGGGTGCCTCCGTAAATTTCCCCGCAGGGGTAGACGAATCCGCGCCTCTTCGCAAGATTGATGACGGTGTCAAGTGTGCTGGTCATGGTTGTTCCTTCCCGCATACGACAGTCCCGCTCGCATGCCCCGTTGGCATGTCAAGACTAGAGGATTTCCTGATCGGCGCTGTCGCGTCCGTCAAATTCCGGACAAGCCCCGCCAGGGGACTCGGTGCTTCGGCAACAGTGCACCATGGATCAGTGATTCCACAGCAATATAACATTAAACCCGAATCCTGATTGCTTGCGTCGCGCAGCATCAATGGATCGGTGGATTCGGGTTAGACCCAGCCAACGATGACGGCTCATCGTCGGGCACTGGCGTACCGCGAAGCGTCCGCCACGACCCTCAGATGCGCGCGTGAGGCCAGGGTCACCAGGTTAGACCGATCTGACAAGCTCTGCTCGGTTCCGTCCACCTCAGTGCCCCCCAATCCCACGCGGCGAACCTCGTCAGCCAAGGCTTCGATCTCCGCAGCGCTCAACGACGGGACGACCGGATGTCCGCGTTGGAGGACAGTCCAGCCCTTAGGCGCCTTGAGCCGGTCCAGATGTGTCTGGCACAAGGTGTAAGTCCCCGGTTCGGGATAATCGTCGACCGGGCCCACAACCACCTCGGACAAGGCATAGGTGTAACTGACCTGCGCGACGGCACGCTCGGCGCATCCTGGGCGTGAGCATGTTTTGGGCACAGGATGACTTTACCGCCAATACCACTCCCACCTGGACCAGAACGCCAGGAGACCCTCACAGTACGGTCAGCGACCCCTGCTCACGCCACTGTCCGACTGGCCGACTCCACCGGACTCGCTTCACGACTGGGACAGTAGACTGGTCTCATGCGTGATCGTCACCGCCGTGGCATGAGGGGAATGCTTGCACCGCCCAACTGCGCTGCCGGACAAATGCTGCGCCTGAGGCGTCCGACGTTGCCGACCGCCTTCTTTTTCCAATGTGTCTCCGATGCGATCGGCGCGATTGACGAGGCCGTCCCCGATGCCCTGACCCACCTGGACATCGGCGTCGAAGAGGTGCCCGATGTGTCAGCCTTGTGGAGCAGCCATATGCCCTTGGCAGCGGCGATCGATGCCGACGACAGCCATCTGGCCCAAATCGTGGTGTACCGCCGCCCCATCGAATTCAGGGCCTCCAGCCAGTCACAATTGCGACAACTTATTTTCGTGGCCCTTGTCGAACAGGTGTCGAGTGTGACCGGATTGAGCGTGGCCACGCTTGATCCGACCAACATCCGCGGGGAGTGACCCGACAAGAAGCCGACCGGACCATGCCGGTGTCATCAGCCCAAGCCCGGGGCCAGAGGAGGAACATCCACCAACGTGTCCCCCCCGCCCGATATGACAGGCAGGATCGACCAGCCGGGATCGGTCAACACCAACGACGACCTCACCACAGGTGAATCCGTCGACACTGTCACAGACGTGCCCGTGGACGGGAAGTCGACAGACGCGTTGGCCTGGGGAGGAATCGTCAAGTCGGAGGTCTGCGCCGCGCCATTGGCGTCTTCGAAACGAAGGCTGACAGTGGCGGGATCTGTGCCGGGATTCGCGGCCCACAAGGTGCCGCCCAGAGGAGGCAGGACAACTGTCCCACTGAGCGGAGGTTGTGCGGAGATGCCAGCCACGTCAGGACCCGACACAACAACAGTCGCTGTCACTGGCTGGTTGGACACCAAGTGGACGGCCGCCGCTTGCCCTCCCAGAGCCTGGGTCAGGTCTACGGTGGACACCCGCGATGGGGGCACTTCGATGGTCTCCATGCCGAGGGGGGCAAACGGTCCTGTCGTACCGAGGATCTGAACGGTGACCTCTGCCTTGCTGCTCGGATCAGTGTTGGTCACCGACAACGTGCGCAGGCCGTCACCGGCGGGAATCCCCGCGATCGTCAAGTCTGTGTCCGTGGACGGTTGGGGCACTTGCCAGTCGTCTCCATCAGTACCCATGATGCGCAGCAACGCCAGGACACGTCCCTTCGACGCCCGTACTTGAACGGTGATGGGTGTGTCCGACGTGACCAGGTCCTCGTCGATGGGCAGCGCCTGTGTGGCACCGGAAGCCACCGGGATGTCGCGCAACCCGGCGGGAGTCAGCTGTCCGGTTTGGCCATAGATCGACACGTCGACGACGGCTGCCGTGGCGTCGATATTAGTCATGACCAGTGTCGCGCCTTCTGAGGTCATCACTCCATTCCACGAACCGGTCGTGATCGGAGCCGAGCACGGCGCGACCATACCCGTGTCAGTCTGGGCGAACGACGACACCCCGCCGACACTGGCCGATCCCCGGACCACGACGACCTTGTCCGGATCTTGAAAACTGGTCTGCGTCGTCGGGTCGGAAGGCAGGGCGTTCAGTTCACCAGCGGTGAAATTCTCCTGATCAGTCACCGTGACCGTTGTCTTACCTAAATTAGAATCTCCCGTTGGGCAAGCAAGGACGCGGAGCACCGGCAAGGAGATCTGTGGCCCAGCCGGACGAGGCAACGGGAGCAGAACAGAACCGACCATGGCGATGGCCACACAGGCCACCGCGATGATAAAGAGCGTCCGCCTGTTCATCGGTTCCTCCTCATCTGATACCTGGGAGCCTCAGAAGCCCCTTCCGGATCGGTGAAGGGAGGCAAGACGAAGATGATGAAGACGATGATGGCACCCAGTTGAGCCCATGCGATCCACACGTGGGACACCGTCCAGGTGACCTGGATCGAGCCAGTCGCGCTTCCCAGGGAGTACGCGGCCCGCCAATCGCCGGACCCGATTGGCCGAAGTTCGGTTCCACCAACGAAGACATGCATGGTGGGGTCGGGTGGTGTGGCCAAGACCAGAGTACGCGGGGAATCGGCGGCGATCTGATCGTGGGAGGTGATGAAGACCGCGGGAGCCCCGGGAGTGACCAAGGACCATCGTGTGGGCGACACAGAGTTCTGGGTCACGCTCCAGATCTCGGTGACTCCGCCCGTGGTCGCCCGCTGGAGCCCCGAGGTCGAGTCGAGAGCCGTGATGGCATCCTGGTCAGGATTGAGCACCACGATCGAACTGATGCCGAAAGTGGCCAAGTCAGCGACGACAGTGTCATCGGAACGTCCCTCCACAGCTCGGGCGACGATCTGTTCCATCGTCGACTGTGCCGCGTCGGATTGGAGCGGCCCGTCCATGAAGGACCCTTGTCCCCACATGGTCTGGCCCCCGTACCTGATATTCCAGGATCGGTTGGGCGCATCGATGATTAAGGTGCCCGTGTCCAAGTCCGATTCGTTCTGGGCGAGGAATTGCGGGACCAGTGATGTGCTTCCCCTCACCACCTGGCTCATGCCCGCATACGCGGACCAGCCACTTCCGAGAATGAAGCCGCCGACGAGTAACAGGGACAACAAACCCAGGAGAGCTTGTTTGCCACCAAAATCTTTTCCTTCCAGGGATCCGAAGGCTTCGTCCATCCACGACGTGACGGCGAACAGCAAACAGGCAAATCCGACCAGCAGCCACGGGCTCGGGTCGGGATGGACCTGGGACACGGACAAGGAAAGTGTCACGCGCCCCATCCACATGCCCACACAGATGGCAGCGGCCCCAAAGACAGCACACCATCTGTGCCAGGACTTCTGCCCGAGGACGACCACGACTCCCAGCCAGAGAGCGGAGAACAGAGCCAGCGACAACCACAGCGGTGGCAACCCTGACGCCAATGGCCGTCCGAAGAGCATCTGCCAGGACAACGGTGATCCCGTGAGCATGGGCTCGGGTGTCAGCAGCAGCCGGGCCGGAGACTTGAGTATCGACGGGGCGGTCGTGCCCCAGAACACCAGCGGTGCCACCAGGGCGATCGACACCCTCACGATCTGGGCGGTCCCCCCGGCCCTGATCACCACGAACAAGGACACGACCATCACAGGAAGCCACAAGGCGGGCATGATGGCGATCAGGAAAACCCCGGACAGACACAGTCCTGCGAGATTCTGCAGCGATCGCGCCCCGGCCCAGGGCATGTCGAGACGGGAAATCCACTCAGCCAGGAACGGAAGCACCAGAGCGCAGGCCACCAACCACAATGAGCCACGGTTCAAGCCACCCATCAGGATGGGCAGACTGGCGTATCCAGCCGCCGTCAGCCACCGCACGAATCCATGTTGAATACGGTGACGGGTAAACCATGCGGCAACAAACATAGTGAGAGGGAAGGAGATGATCAGCAGGACCACGGGGAACCACTGCGGTCTGATCGACAAGACGGAGGCCGCCGAACTCACCAAGAGCCACGGTTCCGACCTGCCAGTCGCAGACAGGGCCCGCTGAAAGGCCTGGACCATGGTCTCGGGAGCCCCCAGCAACCCCGACGCGGTCACCAGACCAGTCCGGAACAGACTGCGCGCCATCAGAGCGACCCCGGCCACCACCAAGATCACCCAGACTCCCAAAGAGATGCGCTTGCGGCCCTCCCCCAGCCTGCGGGTGAACTCATCACCGAGCAGATCGTCGAGTGTGATCTCCGCATCGCGGTCGGGTGCGAACTGCTCGTGGAACCACCGGGCGATGTACTGAACGCCCTCTTCGGCCACGCTGCCCATGGTCGGACGCAGTGCTCGCACACGATATTTCGTATTGCTGCCCTGCGCGATGGTGCGGACTTTTTTCCTCAGCCGTGCCACGGGCTTGCGACTTCGGAACAGGAAGTCCGTCCAAGCTTGGATCTCATCTTTGGCGTGGTCGGGAGCACGACCGAGCACGTAGCCCAGAGCACTCAACAGACACACCAGAGTCAGTCGCACAAGAATCGTCAGTCTGCCCAGGCCGCGCACATGGGCGGCCACCAGACGCAAACCCATCAGCCGGTCCCAAGCGGCTTCGCTGCGGCCAGCGCGGCTGGCAATCGTACTGACCCGAATTTCGGAACGACCCGCTTGGCGATGAACGATGCGGGCCCTGGGACAGGTCAACACCCATTGGTCGATCAGTTGGGCACGCCAGCCGATGTCGACTCCGTCACGATAACCGGAGATACACCGGTCGAAGCCGCCCAGTTCAATCAGCGACTCCCAGCGGACCAACATCCCGCAGGTGGAACCACCGAGGACCGACATCGACTCGTACTGTCCCTGGGCGACCTCATCGGGTTCGAGGCCGAGGCTGCGCCTGCCCGATCCAGAGATGGTGGCACCGATTTCCAGGGTTCTGGCGGCATGGTTGCGCCGAGCCGGCCTGACCAGCAGGGGCACAGCAATGGCCAGACGAGGTGTGCGCGCCGCCAGCATCACCAGTTCACTGAGGGCGTCGTGGTCGGGGATGGCGTCGTCGTGGAGGAACCAAATCCAGCGTGTGGGAGCCTCGACCACTGTCAACGCCCGTTCCACTGCCTGGCCGAAGGTGAAATTGGCCTTGCCCGGCACGACCCGGTCGATCAGGCCAGCGACGTACGCGTCTCGCAAGAGGTCGGCAGTGTCATCGGTCGATTCGTTGTCCACCGCCAAAATGATGTCGGGGCGCCGGTCCAGCTGGCCCAGTCCTGCCAGGGTGGCATTGAGCCACGCGCCTGCATTGCGGCACACGAGTACGGCTGTGACCGTATGGCCACTGAGGTCGACGTCATCCATCTCGGGAGCATCGAACCAACTCCAGCCATCGGTATGTGTCATAGGGCCCTTACGCAATCAGTAGTGGCAGTCTTCACGCACGACGCTTCAGCTTACG
>WREX01000040.1 GCA_009779115.1 Propionibacteriaceae bacterium | reverse complement strand
GCCCCCGAAGGGGTGAACCGCAACTCGGGATCGCCGGTCAAGTTACCGACGATGGTAATAACTGTTTCGCCTGCCATTTTCGTCCTTGTGTCAAGTGTGTGACTCTACGTTATCCAAGCCCTCAGACAATTTTTTGAGTCACTTGGATTCGGGACGGAAGACCTTGGCCCGCAGCACCTTCTCATCGATGCCCAGACGACGGTCGAGTTCCTTGACAACGGCAGGTTCGGCGTCGAGATTGACGACGATGTAGGTCCCTTCGGACTTCTTCTTGATCTCGTACGCAAAACGGCGACGACCCATGATGTCGATGTTGGCGACCACTCCGCCGGCCTTGGCGACTGGCTTCAAATGGTTGTCGACGATGCCTTGGACCTGACGATCATCAACCTCGGGATCGAGGATGATCATGATTTCATAGCTACGCATTCGCGGGGTCTCCTCTGGACTGTCGGCCACAGGAAGGTCCCGTGGCAGGAGAGTATGGCGCGGGTGCACCGAGGGCATAGTTTACCTGTCTCACCCTTACGTGTCACATTGTGGATATGCGATCTCAATGATTGACGCTATCGTCAGGACGCACGGTATGCCAGCAAGTCGGCTTATCTTGCCTTGCCGAAATCTGTGCCGAAACCGCGTCTCTCGTCTCGGGCGAGCCGCTTGTGGGAATGGGAGATCAGGCCGAGGGCGACCAGCGTGCCCACCGCGATCAGAGCGACGGAAAAGAACACGACGCCCACGACCCGCAAAGCAGTGTTGCCGGAGTTCGAACCCGACTGTGTCGCTGTGGGCAGCGGAGTTGCCTGTGAGGTGGCAGTCGACGTGGACGAAGAAGTTGGATCCGGGGATGGCTCAGTCGTGGCCACCGGAGTCGGTTGGGCGGCGATCGACCCCGAGGCTTGGGCACTCGACGAGTTGTAGACGTCGTCCCCGCTGAACGAGACTGTCACCGTGAAAGTGGATGGGAATGTGTCCCCGTCTGGCAGAGCCATGATCGTCTGATAGGTGCCATCTGAGCCTGTGCCCACAGGGGAGGCGACCTGTCCGTAATCGACGCTGAGCGAGACAAGACTAGATGCCACCGGACTGCCGTTCGATGTCAACGAACCGGTGATCGAGACCGAATCCCCGGAATAGGCCTGGGTGGGGTCAAGGGCGACGGTCAACGTGGTGCCCCTCTGGGACGACGAACTGCGGGTGGGATCGGTCAGTGTACCTCCAATGGCGACGTGACTGTTGCCCGTACTGGCTCCATAGCGGCTGTCCCCGGGGTACACCACCTGGACGTTGTGGCTGCCCGATGCCGCCTGAAGGATCGTGTACGTGTACGAGCCTCCGTCCAGCGTGATCGCGGTCCCCTGACTGAGGCTGTCCATATAGATGGTGACCGCTGCACCGACGACGCCCTGTCCGTCGGTCGTCTGCACCGTACCTGTCACGAAGATGGTCGTCTCCATGGTACGGGTGTTGACCTCCACTTGGGTGTTCACTGTGTCGGCGACCGCCAGAACCGGAGCCGCGAGGCCGGTGACGCCGACGACGACAACGGCGATCCCGCGAAGGATCCAACCAACTATCGTTTGCCTCACGCCTGCCTCCTGGTCGCGCTATAGCGGTCTGCGTGGGTGGCGATCAGTGCATGCACTCCCATCCTCCTACCCGAGGAAACACACTACAGTGGGGTTATGAGCATCCTCAACGCCACCACGACATCCGCATGGAGTCACCTCACTGATCTTAGTCGCTCCTTCGACCCTGATCTGCGCGGCTGGTTCGCCTCTGACCCGGATCGCGTCGCGTCACTCAGCTTCACAGCGGGCGATCTTCATGTCGATCTGCCGAAGAACCTTACCACGCCCATGGTCACAAACGCCTTGGTCGACCTGGCGTCTCAAATGGACGTCACTGTCAGAAGAGACTCGATGTTCGCCGGTGAGCGGATCAACACCACGGAAAACCGGTCCGTCCTCCACACGGCTTTGCGGCGTCCGCGCGGTGACCGTCTCATCGTGGACGGAGTCGACGTGGTTGGGCAGGTGCACGGTGTGCTCGACAAGATGTACGAATTCGCGCGCCGCGTGCGCTCGGGTCAGTGGGTCGGCGCGACCGGTCGCAGGATCCGTACTGTGGTCAATATTGGCATCGGGGGATCCGACCTCGGCCCGGCGATGGTCTATGAGGCCCTCAAGCCCTCTGTCCAGCCCAGCTTGACTTGCCGTTTTGTGTCCAACATCGACCCGACCGACATCGCCGAAAAGACTCACGATCTGGACCCGGAGACGACGTTGTTCATCGTTGTCTCCAAGACCTTCACGACCTTGGAGACCCTCACGAATGCCCGGCTGGGGCGGCAGTGGTTGTGGGACGGTCTTCAGGCTCGCGGGGCGATCGGGAACTCCCCCGACAGTCTGAACGGCGCCGTGTCGCAGCATTTCGTGGCGGTCTCCACGGCGGTGGACCGGGTGGAGGCCTTCGGGATCGATCCTGCCAACGCCTTCGGTTTCTGGGACTGGGTTGGCGGGCGCTACTCCGTCGATTCAGCGGTCGGGACGATCCTCGCCGTGGCGCTCGGGCCAGAGGCTTTCGCGGAGTTCTTGTCTGGATTCCACCTGATCGACGAGCATTTCCGTACGGAACCGTTGAGCCGCAATGTGCCCGTCCTGATGGCGATGCTGAACATTTGGTACCGCGACTTCCTTGGTCTGACTAGCCATGCTGTGCTGCCGTACTCCCAATATCTGCACCGGTTCGCGGCCTATCTGCAGCAATTGACAATGGAGTCCAACGGCAAGCGGGTACGGCTGGACGGCAGTCCCGTGCGTACTGACACCGGCGAGATTTTCTGGGGAGAACCAGGGACCAATGGACAACATGCCTTCTATCAGCTGCTCCACCAAGGCACCCAGATCGTGCCCGCCGACTTCATCGCGATCGCAACTCCCGCTCACCCCCTCCAGGATCAGGGGGGCGACGTCCATGAACTCCTGTTGGCCAACTGTTTCGCCCAGACTCGTGCGCTGGCTTTCGGCAAGACAGAGGAGGAAGTACGAGCGGAGGGCACGGCTGACGAGCTGATCCCCCATCGGATCTTCCCGGGGAACCGCCCCACGACCACGATTCTGGCGCCGGCGCTGACTCCCAGCGTGGTCGGACAACTGATCGCCTTGTATGAGCACATCACCTTCGTCGAGGGCGTCATCTGGGGCATCGACTCCTTCGACCAGTGGGGTGTGGAGCTCGGCAAGCAGTTGGCTCTGGAGATCGCTCCAGCCATCCGCGGCCATGAGGAGGCCCTGGCAAGGCAAGACGCGTCCACCCAGGCGCTCATCCGGCAGTATCGGGCAGTGCGGCAGTAAGTTCGCTGGGGGGAGCTACTGGCGGTGACAGGCTGCGCGACGACAGCGGGTCAGTGGCGACATCTTGAACACAGCGGCAGCCTGCGCCTGACGACTCTTGGACGTGATAGCTCTTGGATGGACGCCATTTTTAGTACTTTGACAAGCTGAGATGCTTGAGCCTTACCTGTTGATTTCCCTAGCTTGTCGGAGCTGGGGGAAAAATGTCCGAGGTCTGTGACAGGGTGAAACCATGAACGACACGATATGGATTCTCATCGCGCTTCTGGCAGGAATCGTCCTCGGCTGGGTGGCCTGTCACCTCGTGATGTCAGCCCGAGGGGAGGCCAGGACCGCCCGCGCGGAAGCCACCCGGGACGCGGCCCTCGAACAGACCGCCGAACTGCGACGGGAGCGAGAGGCGATGCTGGCCTCGTACCGATCCCTGTCGGACGAAGCTCTGGACCGGCAGACCAAGACGATCGAGGCCTCGGCGACGCAGCGACTCCAAGCCACACAACAGTTGATGACCCCGGTTCAGCACAGTCTGGACAAGCTGGAGGCCCGTCTGACTCAGATCGAAAAGGACCGGGTGCGTCTGTCCACGGACATGGCCAACCATGTCCGGTCGGTCCAACTCAGTTCCGAGCAACTGCAACGGGAGACAGCTTCCCTTGTCAGTGCCCTGCGCAAGCCACAGGTGCGAGGGACCTGGGGAGAACTCCATCTCAAACGGGTCGTCGAACTGGCCGGCATGGTTGAACACTGCGACTTCGCGACCCAGGAACAGACCACCCGCGACCAGGCCGTCATCCGCCCGGACCTGAAGGTCAATCTGGCTGGAGGCAAGTTCGTGTATGTCGACGCCAAGACCCCGCTCGAAGCCTTCCTGAATGCTAGTCAGACTGACTCCGAGACGGACCGGGATCAGCATTTGGCCACTTTTGCCAGACACGTGCGCACCCACGTCGACCAGTTGGCGTCCAAAGCCTACTGGAAAGCCGATTCGGCCACACCGGAATTCGTCATCCTGTTCTTGCCGCTCGACTCGCTGTTCGCCACCGCGCTCGAACACGACCCCGAGTTGGTCGAGCACGCGGCTGAGAAGAATGTCATGCTCGCCACTCCGACGACACTGATCACCATACTTCGGGCCATCGCCTACGCGTGGACCCAACAGACACTGGCTGATTCGGCCAAGCAGATCAGCGACTTGGGACGGGAGCTCTACGAGAGGCTGGGCAAGATGGGTTCGCACTTCGACCGTCTGGGGAGATCCCTCGACGCTTCGGTCAGGTCCTACAACGAAGCCATCGGCTCATTGGAGAGCCGTGTGTTCGTCTCAGCCCGGAAACTCCGCGACCTGAAAGTGTCCGACGACGCCATGGGAGAACTAACTCCCGTCACCACCGGTCCACGCGTGCTGTCCAGCCCCGAGTTGGTCACCACGGCGGCTGAGGTGCCCTTCCTAGCCGCCGGCAAGCATGAGGAAATCACTGAATTGAAAATGACGGCGTCCAAGGTTGGCTAGAGTTGGCACCATGGCATTGACGAGCAGCCCTGAACACCCCGTGCCTCTGCGCGAGGTGGCTGTTGCTGTCAAGGGATGGGTGGAACGACTGGGAATGATCTGGGTGTCGGCCCAGATCATCGAACTCAGCCGGAAAACCGGGACGGTCCATTTTCTGACGTTGCGTGACACCAGTCAAGAGGTGTCGGTCTCAGTCACCTTGTCCACTGCTGTGCTTGACGCTGCGGGTCCGGTCAGTGAGGGAATGGCGGTGACCGCCCAGCTGAAACCGACGGTGTGGCTGAAGACTGGGCGTTTGAGCTATGAGTGTTTCGATCTTCGCCCCACAGGTGAAGGCCAGTTGCTGGCACAGATCGAACATCTCAAGCGCCTCCTCCAGGCCGAAGGGCTCTTCGATCCAGCCCTGAAACGGCGTCTGCCCGTGTTGCCGCAAGGAATCGGGCTGATCACCGGGAAGAACTCGGCCGCCGAACGTGACGTTGTCGTCAATGTTCATTTGCGTTGGCCTCAAGCCCGGCTCCTGATCCGGTACTGCCTGATGCAAGGACCCTCGTCTGCCGGTCACATCATGGAGGCAGTCGCGGACTTCGACGCCGATCCCACTGTGGATGTCATCGTCATCGCCCGAGGCGGAGGGTCGGTCGAAGACCTGCTGCCCTTTTCGGACGAGGCTCTGGTCCGCAGCGTCTCCGCCGCACACACTCCCGTGGTCTCCGCTATCGGCCACGAAGTCGACACCCCCATCCTCGATCTGGTGGCCGACCTGAGGGCTTCCACACCCACCGATGCTGCCAAAAGGATCGTTCCCGACGCCATGGCTGAATTGGAACACATCACCCGGTCGCGTGGACGTCTGGCAACTGCCCTGATCTCACTGGTCTCCACGCAGTCGGCCGGCCTGGAGCAGTTGAGGCGACACCCTGTTCTGCGCAACCCCCTCTCCCGGTTCGATGTGTACGCCGAACAAGTCAGCGCTGTGCGCCACAGGCTTGGCCGCGGACTCTCGGACAAAGTGAACCATGAAGCGTCCCAGATCGGCCGGGCTAGCGCCATGATTCACGCTCTGGGTCCCACGAGCGTCCTCACCCGGGGATACGCCATCTTGATCGATGACGACGGGCATGCCATTTCGTCGACTGAGCAGGTCGCGATCGGATCAGCCCTGACAGCACAAGTCAGCGACGGCACCTTGTCCATGACGGTGACCGACGCCAGAAAGGAGAGCCATGGCAGCGCCACAAAAGCCCAAGACACCTGAGGACACCGACAGTGGGGAACCAGATCTGTCCGGACTCAGTTACGAGCAAGCCAGAGACGAGTTGATCGCCGTGGTCAACCGGCTGGAATCGGGTGGGGAGTCCCTGGCCGAATCCATGGAGTTGTTCAAACGAGGAGAGCAACTCGCGAACTTGTGCGAGCGTTACTTGCAAGATGCCCGTGCGACCGTGGAAGCCGCCAACCAAGAATCATGACGCCACCCGACAAGTAGATTGCTCAATTGTCTTTTCAGGGGATCTGAAGCACGTTCGTCCTTGGTTGACGCATCCATGCTCAACGTGCATCATAGACAGATGCATGAAGAAACGGTCAACCTCGCCCGCAGTGACGCGGACGGGTACGAGATCATCTTGCGCCGTCGGCATTCGGGGGATACCGCTTACGACGAATTGATCATCAACGGCGTGTTCGCGATGGATTCCGCCCGTACCGGCTCAGAGATCGTCCTGGCTGAAGCTCTGGGCCCCCAGCCTGGCCACGTCTTGGTGGGTGGTCTGGGATTGGGCTTCACCGCCGCACACCTGTTGGACATGGGTGCCACCCGGCTCGATATCGTCGAACTGTCCGGCCCCCTGATCGAATGGGCTCACCAAGCACTGACACCCACACTGGGCCGGGTGGCGACAGACCCACGCGTGACCATCCATCATGGCAACGCAGCGACACTGCTCAGCGGACAACCCACGATTCCCGGGCTCTTCGGCCCGTGGGACGGCATTTGCCTGGACATCGACAACGGGCCCGATTTTCTCATCCATCCCGACAATGCCAGTTTATATACCACTGAGGGGATCAAGACCTCCCTGGAGCACCTCAACCCCGGCGGCAGGATGGCGATCTGGTCCCAAAGCCCGGCCAAAGAGTTTTGGTTCGACCTGACCAGCATCGACCAGAACGCCACCGAGCGCCTCGTCGAGATCGAAAGTCTGAATCGCAAGATGGACTACGCCATTTACACTGTCCACGCCCCAGCGTGAGCGACTCAACGCCCGAAACGGCGTTCGCGTTGAGCGAAGGCACGCAGGGCACGCAGGAAATCCACTCGACGGAAGTCTGGCCACAGTGCCTCGCAGAAATAGAACTCGGAGTGGGCCGACTGCCAGATCAGGAAGTCTGACAACCTTTGTTCACCTGATGTACGGATGATCAAGTCTGGGTCGGGTTGCCCGGCCGTATACAGATGACTGGAAATCATGTCGATCTCGATGGTCTGGGAGAGGTGTTCGAGGGTTGTGCCCTTGTCCGCTTCCTCGGCCAGCAAGGACCGGAAAGCGTCACGCAACTCTTGGCGACCGGCGTACGACACCGCCACATTGACGTGGATCCCGTCGCGCTGGCTCGTGGCCGAGCTGGCCGCCCTCAAAGCATCAGCTGTCTCGGCCGGAAGGAGGTCGAGGGCTCCGACAATCTGGATCTGCCAGCGCTCCTGGCGGGCCAGCGACTCGACCAAGGAGACGATCACGTCGAGCAGGGGCAGGATCTCTTCTTGCCCCCGGTCAAGATTGTTCGGAGACAGCACCCACAAGGTGACGATCCGAATGCCGACCTCATCGCACCAGGAGACGAATTCCTTCAACTTGGCCGCACCTGCTTCGTACCCGGCTACCAGGGTCTCCCCGGGAGCATTCAGCCGGGCCCAGCGGCGGTTGCCGTCAGCCATGACCGCCACATGGTGCGGGAGGCGATTCCGGTCCAGATGGGACAGCAAGTTACGTTCATAGGTCGAATACAGCAGCCCGGACGGACGCATTCGGTTGCCGAGCTTCGCCAGTTCCTCGCTGATTCCCACGAATCACAACCTTATCCTGAATCCACCGATCCATTGCTACTCCGCAACACCAGATGGGCGCCCTGGTGCCATCACCAAAACACTTGGGGTCTGGCCCGAATGCACCGATTCATGGCTGCTGCGCGACCCTGTGGAGGCACGCTGGCTCGTCGGTCGGCGCTCAACTTCACGTCCAGTCTGCCCTCACACCACCCGCCGACCCATCGCACCCCCACAGTGTCGCTCGCGACGCCAGCAATCGGTGCATTCGGGTCTGGGCTGACAGCGTGCAGCGCGGTAGACTACCTACGGAACCGTAAGTTTGGTTTCCTAGGTAAGGAGCGACATGGGAACCCCGGACGTCATTCCCGACCAGGACCCTGCGTTGGCGGGCCCTGGCGACACCGCGGCCATCACTCACGACACGCTCACGGACCTCAAACCCAAGCTGCGCGGCTGGCTGCATGCTGGCACCGTGCCCCTCATCACCGCCGGGATCATTGTTCTGATTTGCGTGGCTCCCGGCGGTGTGGCCAAAGCCTCACTGGCCATCTACCTAGGTTGTGCCGTCCTGCTCTTCGCCAATTCGGCGACCTACCACATCGGGCGGTGGACGACCACAGTGAAAGCCGTCCTCAGGCGGGTCGATCATTCCAACATCTACTTGTTCGTTGCCGGGACGTACACGCCTCTGGCTGCCATGCTGCTGACCGGGGCCTCGCGCGTGGTCCTGCTATCGCTGATCTGGGGCCTGGCCGCGGCGGGAGTCCTCTTCCGCGTCCTGTGGCTATCGGCGCCGCGCTGGCTCTACACCGTCATGTATGTCGTCATGGGCTGGGCCGCCATCTGGTGGTTGCCCCAGTTCTGGGGGCTCGGCAGACCAGCCATCGTCATCCTGATCTTGGTGGGCGGTGTGTTCTACTCCGTCGGCGCTCTGATCTATTCCCGCAAGTGGCCCAACCCGTCGCCCACCTGGTTCGGTTTCCACGAGGTCTTTCATTCTTGTACGGTGATCGCAGCGGCCAGCCACTGGACAGCGGTCCTGCTTGCCGTCCTCCAAATCCGAGCAGCCTGACGTCGAGGGCTTCCCACACCGGCGATCACTGAACAAGGACGTGTCTCTGCTGGCTCACCGCCGCGAACAGCGGACACATCGATTCACAAGAAAACTTGCCAGCATGACAGGTTTCAGAGTGTCCTGACCGGACCATCCTCACGCCGTCTCACGCGACGTCGGCGTCTCATCTGGCTTGGGACCAGCCGGGGTCCGTCGTCGCGAGAGGAGAAAGACGATCAATGCCACTGTGGCGAACAAGGCGACCAAGATGAAACCGACCCAGGTCATGTCGACGCCGCCCACCCAGGCCAGCGGACCTGAGGTAACCTTCCAGGCATTGACCAGCAACGAGGAGATTTCCACGATGCCGATGCCCAGGGCGAAAACAATCGAGATGCCGGTGACGACCAGGTTGTAGTACAGCTTGCGAGCAGGCTGATCGAAGGCCCAGCGGTAGACATGGTTCATGAAGGCGCCGTCCACGGAGTCGAACAGACTCATGCCGGCGGCAAAGATCAGCGGGAGGGACAAGATGGCGTACCACGGCAAGGCCAGTGCGGCTGCACCGGTTGTCAGAGCCAGGAGGGCGACTTCACTGGCGGTGTCGAACCCGAGACCGAACAAGATGCCAACCGGATAAATGTGCCATGGCTTGCGGATCGCGGTGATCCGGCGACCGACCAGACGGGTCAGAACCCCGCTGGTGGCCAGGTGGGCCTCGTCGATCTCATCGCCGGCACGAGCCTTGCGGACCAGCGCACTGGTGGAGATGAACGACCCCAGGTTGATGATCGCCAAAGCGATGAGGAAGGTGGCGGACACGACCAGTCCAAAGGTGCCGAGCCAGGCTCGCAGCCGCGATCCGTCGCCGAGTTGATCGGACAGGGCCCGTACCCCTGCTGCCAACAGCAAGCACACCACGAACACAACCGTCGAATGCCCCAGCGAGAACCAAAGCCCCACTGACAAGGGGCGCTGCCCGTCCTGGACCAGCTTGCGGGTGGTGTTGTCGATGGCGGCGATGTGGTCGGCGTCGAATGCGTGCCTCAGGCCCAGCGCGTACACGGTGACCCCGAGACCCAGGCCGAAGACCGATCCAGCCGCACCGGTGAAGCGGTGTGTGGCCATCAGTGCGATCAGGATTCCCCAGCCCACGACGTGCAGACCGACGATGATCGCAACCATCGCCGCCACACTTCGTCTCCTGGATGTCTCCAGGGTGACGGTGCTGTTGCGCGTTGGGCTCAGTCCCACATCGCCAGCCACATCAACATCCGTTCTCTTTCATCCCTGCCATCCGCGGACACGAGTCCCGTACACGCCGTTGGTCCGGTCGCTGACCCGAACGACGGAATTCACGTCAGTCTAGGTGGCCGCCGGGCCGTTGACAAGTGTTCTCTCACACACTCACCGGCACCGGTTGACTGACCCAGTCAAGCCATTGATCCACGCCTTCGCCAGTTTTGGCACTGAGCAAGATGACCGTCGCCCCCGGATTGACAGCCTTGATGTTGGCCAAGAACAGTCCCATATCGAAATCCAGGTACGCGAGGAGGTCGACCTTGTTCACCACGACGGCGTCGACACTGCGGAACATCACAGGGTATTTCAGGGGCTTGTCCTCCCCCTCGGGCACCGAGGCGATCATGGCGCGGCGATGGGCACCGACATCGAACTCGGCTGGACACACGAGGTTGCCGACGTTCTCGATCAGCAGCAGGTCGAGGGAATCCAGGTCCAGCCGGGTCAGGGCGTGAGCGACCATGGGCGCATCCAGATGGCATTCTCCGCCAAAACCGTCACCGGTGTTGAGCAGGGATATCTGGGCTGAAAGGCCACGCAGGCGGTCGGCGTCGATCGATGTTTCGATGTCACCTTCGATGATGCCGCAGCGTACCCTGCCCTGAAGGGCGGCCAGAGTCCTCGCCAACAATGTGGTCTTGCCTGCACCCGGGGAACTCATCAGGTTGACCGCGACGACCCCGGCGGCGTCCAGTTTGGCCCGGTTGGCCGCGGCTGCCCGGTCATTCTCGTCGAAGATCCGCTCCAGGACGTCGATGCGCTCAAAACCGGTTTCGTATCCGGCGTGATCGCCGATCAGCTCGGCCCGGGACTCGTCCTGGCTGACGACTGGTTCATGGTGCTCATCGTCCATAGTGTGAGTATGTTCTCCCCTGTCAAAGGGGTGGTCGTGCCCGATCTCGTCGTGGCTGTGTTCATGGATCGTACCGTCGTCATGGCGATGAAAACGCCCCATCAGGTTCCTCCTCTGCATGCGACGTGTTGAGAATACTTCCCCGCCGGCACGATCTGTCAGGTCTGCCCGCGGAGGGACTAGAACTTAGTATAAGCAGTTCGGCCAAGGATGTCCCCTGCGAAAACACGTCTGCCGATGCACGGACGAGAACCCGGATGCACCGATTCATGGCTACTGCGCGTCCTGCGTTGTCATCGGTCGGGACCAGCCCACCATCCTTGCCTTCCGCGGCGCACCAGGAACATCTGGCAATCAATCATGGTGTTGTGTCGCTCCGGTGGACAATTCGTGAGGGGCGATGCGTCGATCTAGACTGACATCCCACGCAACGATCGAAAGGAATCATGATCCGACGGGTAGTGAGCATCACGGGAGTGGTGCAAGGAGTCGGGTTCCGGCCCAATGTGGTCAGGATCGCGTCGGGCTATCCGGTCACGGGGTTGTGCGGGAACGATGATAATTCTGTGTTCATCGAAGTCCAGGGACTCCCGGAGGATGTCGACGCCTTTTGCCGGGCCGTGGTGACCGATATTCCGCCGATGGCGAGCATCGTCTCGTCACGTCAAGCCGAGGTTGCGACGGTTCCGTCAGAGACGAGTTTTCGGATCGTCGCCTCGCGCCGGGCGGCAGGAGCGATCACGCTGATCCCGGCCGATGGGGCGGTGTGCGACGACTGTCTGGCCGACATGACCGACCCCGGAAATCGGCGGTACGGCTATCCCTTCACGACGTGCACCAACTGCGGCCCGCGTCTGTCCATCATCCGCGATGTGCCGTACGACCGACCCCTCACGACGATGGCCGAATTCCCCATGTGCGACGCCTGCCGCCAGGAGTACGAGAACCCCTCGGACCGCCGGTACCACGCACAACCGATCTCGTGCTTCGACTGCGGCCCACACTTGTGGCTGGAGATCGTTAACCCCGAATCCACCGAGGGCCAGGTGGTACCAGAGCAGAGTTTCAGCGGGTCAGGACATGATAAGTTGTCGAGCGTACGCGGACAGCCACCGGGACCTGCCGACACCAGGCAACTCGGGCAGGCAGACAACGCCCCCATCGACCCCCGGACCCAGATCGCCAGCACCATCCAGACCGCACGAACCCTGCTTCGACAAGGAAAAATCCTGGCGGTCAAAGGGATTGGCGGATTCACACTGATGTGTGACGCTCGCAATGAGCAGGCGGTGGCCACCTTGCGAACACGCAAGCGTCGCCCGGGGAAACCCTTGGCAGTCATGGCCGGTTGTCTGACCACAGCCGAGTCGATCGCCGACCTGGATGAGGCGCAGACGCGGGTGCTGACCGGTCGCGAAGCCCCCATTGTGCTGGCTCCCATGGGCGCTGGCTACGATCTGGCGTCCAGCGTGGCTCCGGGACTGGACGATATCGGGGTGATGCTGCCGTACGCCCCGGTGCACCGGCTTCTGCTCGACGAGACCGATGTTCTGGTGGCAACAAGTGCCAACTCGTCGTCCAAGCCGCTGACCTACCTCAATGAGGACGCGTACAAGGACCTGTCGGGCATCGTCGACGCCTTTCTGCTACACGACCGGGGAATTCATGTCCCCGTGGAGGACTCGGTGGTGATGGCCGACGGCAACCAGACCCGTCCGATCCGCCGCAGCCGGGGCTACGCACCTCTGCCCGTCTTCCTATCGGACGCTGACCATTGCGTCTTGGCGGTCGGGGCGGAACTGAAGAACACCTTCGCATTGACCCGCGACGGCATGGCTTTCCTCAGCGCCCACATCGGCGACATGGGCTCTTGGGAGACACAGAAGGCGTACGAAAAGAGTGTGGCGCAGATGCTCGACGCCCATCGCCGCACCCCGGAACTGATCGTCGTCGACAAGCATCCTGGTTATTTCACGCACTCCTGGGGACTGCGCCGGGCCGAGCGCGACGGCGTGCCCGTCCTTGAGGTCCAGCATCATCACGCCCATGCCCTGTCACTCATGGCCGAAGCAGGAGTGTCAGGGCCATGGACCTGCATCGTCCTCGACGGCACCGGGTACGGCGACGATGGCACGATCTGGGGTGGAGAAGTCCTGCGTCTTGGCGAGGATCCCCTGTCGTACGACCGCCTGTGGCACCTGCCCGGCTTCTGGCTGCCCGGCGGTGACTCAGCCGTCCGGCATCCGTGGAAATCAGCCATGGGTCTGATGTGGGAAGATGACGTGGATCCGGGCCAGATTCGTGCGTGGTCCGCTTCCCAGCCCGTTGACCAGGCGACGCATCAACCGATCAGTGATCCACAGTCCCTGCCTGAACGCGATGATCGACATGGGACAGGTGTCGTGCCCCTTGCCACGGGACAGCCGACCGCCGAGGAGATGGCCCTAGTCACCTCCCAGTTACACAGCCAGGTTGGCGTGGTACGGACCTCCAGCACAGGCCGTCTCTTCGACGCTGTCGCATCCTTGTTGGGCATCTGCCACCTGGTGACGTACGAAGCCCAGGCCGCGATGGAACTCCAGACCTGGGCCGAGCGCTGCACCCACGATCACCACCCACCGGTGCGCACTGTGCAACAGTTAGTGGACCTGCTCGTCGTCGGACAGTCGCGCGGAGAACCGACCGCCTGTCTCGCCCGCACGTTCCACATCGGTCTGGCACGCCTGGTGGCCCTCGCGATCGACACTCTCCCGGCGACACCTGGGCCCATCGGGCTGACCGGTGGAGTGTTCGCCAACCGTTTGTTCGCCTGGGACCTCACCCGGGAACTTCACAGCAAGGGGTACGAAACCGTGCAGCATCACGTCGTACCGTCCAACGACGGGGGTCTGTCCCTCGGTCAGGCGTACGCCGGATACCTCCACCTCCAGCATCAATCCTGACCGACCACCGCCGCCTGGATCGACCACTTGATGACCCGGCGAGCGGCTCTGCCTGGTTACGCCTGCGCATCCACTTTCTGCACCAATTGGGCGCACACCACTTCTTCCCGGGCAGCCAGGATGAGCCGGCGCAAGGCGGGCATGCGCGCACCAAGGCGGTCGAGCCAATGGTCGGTCAGTTGGAGCACGTCGAGGTCGGGATCGTTGACCGAACGGGTCGGGTAGAGCATCTGGACGATGTTCTGGGCCATTTCGCGGGTGCGCGTCTGCCAACTGTCCTCGATCTGAGAGAAGTACTCGATGGCGAACGGGCGCAACAACGTCAGATCCGAGACTTTGCCGAACCCGGCCAGCACATTGCGCTGGGTGGCGTTAGGCAAGGAATCGTCGTGCACACCGGCATGCCACGCCTGCCGCTTAGCCTCGGGCGTGGGGATCGCGGCCCTGGCTCCGGCGGCTTTTTCGGCGCCAGACATGGTGTCATCCCGGGCCAGTTCAGCGTCGATATCGGCCGCACCGCGCTTTCCGGCGGCAACCAGGTCCGTCAGCAGTGCCCACCTCACATCGGTGTCGACCACCAGGCCCGGGACCTCTGAGACCCCGTCGAGCACTTCCGCCACGAAATCTAGTTGCGTGGGGTTGCACGCCAGCCCGGAGAAAGCCTTGAAGAACTGAAGCTGCTGGTCAGACCCAGGATCGGCCCTCATCGCCAAAGCAACAAGTTTGGCCGCCGCGTCTTCGTGGGTCTCTGCCCTGAACGGCTCAGCCACGTACAACAGAACTGTCTGGCGCAGCCGTGCCAACAGCGATTGCACCATCGTCGACGAGGTCTCCCTGCTGACAGCAGCCAGGACGATCCCGAGGTACGCACGTGCCGGCATCTCCCCATCGCGGACGCTGTCCCACAGAGATCCCCAGACCAAAGCCCGGGTCAGCGGGTCGGTGATGTGGAACAACAGTTTGGGCACAGCCTTTCTCCCAGCTTCATCCAGGCGCAGTTTGGCGTACGTCAAATCGCCGTCGTTGACGATCAGCAGGTCGGGGATGACCTTGCCTGCCAACTCGGACACCTCAGTCAGTTCGGCATCGATATCAGTCTCGACCGTCCACGACCGGGTCAGCCCGTCGTCACCGAAGTCGTACCCGGCGACACAGATATGGTGGGGCTTCAGCGACG
The DNA here is from genome assembly GCA_009779115.1 of Propionibacteriaceae bacterium. GTDB lineage: Bacteria > Actinomycetota > Actinomycetes > Propionibacteriales > Propionibacteriaceae > WQYJ01. The sequence goes on along the minus strand of WREX01000040.1, from coordinate 443 downwards.
GGCTCACCTCGATGGCGGGCAGGTCGCGATGCGGGATCGATGAGAAGCGGGAATACACCGGCGGCATTTCCTGCGCGATGGACACCTTTTCGTACACCCCCTCGGAACGCTCAACGGTGACAGGGCGCAACAAGGTCACCCCGGCCTCCTCCAACCACACCTTCGACCATGTGCTCAGATCCCGCCCGGAGGCAGCGCCGACTTCGTCGAGGAAGTCATGCAAGGTGGCATTGCCCCATGCGTATTTCACCAAGTATTGATGGACGCCTTTGAGGAAGCTGTCCTGCCCGACCCAAGCGACCAGTTGCTTGAGCACCGAAGCGCCCTTGGCATAGGTGATCATGTCGAAATTGACCTCGACATCGGCCAGGTCCTTGATGTCCGCGACGATCGGATGGGTCGTGGGAAGCTGGTCTTGCTGGTAGCCGACGAGTTTGCGCGAG
>WREX01000039.1 GCA_009779115.1 Propionibacteriaceae bacterium | reverse complement strand
AGAAGGGGAATCCGGGCTCGCGAACTCTGATTCAATGGACATTAGTCTCCTCGGCACTAGAACGCTGGTTGGCAGGTGCATTCACCCTCAAGACCAACCTTTCCAGTCTACTAGATCCTCCCCGAATTCGGGTATTCAGTAACCCGTTTCTCGGTGGTGCAAACCCCACACCCCCGCGATATCAGCCCCCTTTCCCCCCTGAGACAGCCTCACCCATTCCAGACGTGGATCCCCACAGACCCTGAGGTAGCGTGGCCCGAGTCGAATTCCAGGAATATTGGAACTTCTCCCCATCGCAGAACACTGGACCATCAATCACTGCGCTGCTGCCGACCTCACACATGACCTTCCCCGGTGCACAAATCACACGCTCAAGACGGTCCCTGGTAGAATTAGTCTTACTGTAAGACGCATGGAGGGACTCATGTCAACGGTTATGGTCAATGCACGAGTCAGCGCAGCTGACAAGAGTGCTGCCGACCGGGTGCTAGCCGCTAATCGGAGCACGTGGTCGCAAGTCATCCAGTCTCTCGCCGCGTATATGACGCGCACAGGGAGCTACCCCGAGTGGCTACTCGAACCCTCAGACGACGCAGAGCAACAACGCCGTACTGACCTCTTGATGAGCGTCGCCGGCATCTCCCACTCCCCCGATTTGGCCTCTGACTCGCGTACAGCCGACATCCTCTACGAAGCGTTGACGGCTCGACATGCATAAGGTCCTCCTTGACACCAACGTCGTCCTTGATTTCCTCTCATCCGAACGCCCTAGCCACGATCTGGCTGTTTCCTTGGTCACTGACCTCCAAGCGACCGGTATCAAACTGTGCCTGGTCGCCACTTCTTTGAAAGACGTCTATTACATACTCGGTCGCTCAGATGGAGAACAAGCGGCCCGTCAGGCCGTCATAGCCCTTGCCGGTTCCATGAATATTCTGCCTGTCGATGCCAGTTGCTGCCGACAAGCCCTCACCAGTACGGAGCCCGACTTTGAAGATGGCATAATCCGCGCGGCCGCCGAAATGGCCGACGTCGACTACGTCGTCACCCGCGATCGACGTGCGTTCATCGGATCCCAAGTCCCCCGGATCACACCTGCCGACCTCAAGCGCGAACTGCCACTGTGACCAAGCCGAGATGTAGCATCTCCTGACGGGTGTCATGGCCCGAGCACGGGTTGATAGGTGTCCAGAACAGCCTCCAGTACGCGCAATGAGTAGTCAGCCACGGCCCAACAGTACTATTTTGCGAACATTTACCATACCATTTTGAGGAATACTACTCAGAATATTCTTCTCTTGGTGACGTATCGGCATCACCGCTTCGTGTTTGTTGTCCAGGGTGTTCGACGTGGTCTGTGTCGAAGTACTGGAGGATGTCTTTGTCACCATCATCGAAGAGCTGGTCAAGCTCCTCGCTGTCAATCCATGTCTTGTCTTGCATATTTGTGCTTCCTCCTCCTTTCGCGAACGCCTGACGGAAATGACTCTCACCGTGTCACTGCGCATTGTGATCATTGCGGTATACACGATACCTTTCAGCATGGCGATGGGCGCACTTCGCCGACAGTCTAGGTTGTTTGTTGTGGGTGATTGAAAAGCGGTGGGTTCCCAAGCCAAGAGTTCTTTCGGAATCTTCCTGACATGAGAACCCACCGCTAGCGGGAGTAACTATTGACGTGTGGTCCTATGGGCGATACACACCCACTGTGTCCTTGTGGTCGCCATTCCAGTCACCGACGAGTGGCTTGTCACCGATGGCACCGTACTGGAAAACGTAGTTGGCGTCACCAGGAGTGTTGGAGTTCCTCAAACAGAACGTGCGCATCGATGGGCGATACACACCGATGGTGTCCTTACCATCGCCATTCCAGTCACCAACGACCGGGATATCGGTGGTCTGACCGTAGCGGGCCGTGATGTTGGCAGCCCCGGCAGAGTTGGAGTTCCTCAAATAGAACGTCTGATTCGACGGGCGGAACACACCAATTGTGTCCTTATGATCACCATTCCAGTCACCGACGATCGGCTTGTCCCCGGCAGAACCGTACCTGAAAGTGATGTTGGGAGGACCGGCAGAGTTCGAGTTCCTCAGGTAGAACGTCTGATTCGACGGGCGATACACGCCGATCGTGTCCTTGCCATCACCATTCCAGTCACCAGCGAGGGGCACATCTCCGGCAATACCGTACGAGAAGGAAATATTTGCATTACCAGCACTGTTCGCGTTCCTCAGATAGAACGTGTGGTTAGAGGGGCGAAACACGCCCACGGTGTCCTTTCCATCGCCATTCCAGTCACCAACGATCGGAATATCTCCGGCAATACCGTACGGGAAGGTGAGGTTGGCGCTACCGGCTGAGTTAGAGTTCCTCAAATAGAATGTGTGCATCGATGGAGCAGGGGCGGGAGCCAAACCCATGGGCTTGACGTACCTGCTGATCGTTTCACCCCCGATCATGGTACCGATTTTGCCAGACCCAGAAGAATACTGCACTGTGGTGTGGTTGATATTGTCATCGTACCCAGTTATTTTGCCATTCTTATCTTTGATCGGGACTGAAAAGTTTCCATTGACTATTTGTATTGTGCCATTGGAGTTCACTTTGGTGACGATACCTACATGGGATGCCCACTTGGTGCTCGTGTTCACATCGAAGACCACGGCGTCACCCACATGTGGAGTTGTCTCTAGAGTGTTATGTTTCTGGCCATAAGCGTAAAAACTGTAAGCCCAGGAATCGAGTTCTTGGTAGTTACTAACTCCAGAAGAGTGCCAGACCCACCTGGCGAAAAGGGCACACCAATTCGCGGTCACATGCCTGCCTGCTCCGGTTCCTGTGCACGAGTTATCATAGCCCGACCCGGCGGGGTCACATCCCCTCTTGCCTATCTGGGATATGGCCTTATTTGCAATAGCTTGTGGGGTGGGCGCAGCGTCTGCCGCCGGCGCGATTGCCACTGACCCTAGTACGGTCGATGCCGCAGCGATCAAGCCAATCATGACGCGATATCGTCTTTTCATCATGAACTCCTTCTCTCTTCACTTCGGAGACGGACTGTCCCCGAGTGATCGAATGAGCCCAACGTATTTCAGCCGATTGTGAATCCGGGAGGGGCAACAACAGCATAACCTTTGCCCAAGCAACGATTACGCTACATTTACCCTTGTCCAGGGTCTCTTTCAGACTCCACAACTACTGAACATGTTGCATCCAATCAGCCGCACGGGCGCCGAAATCGCCGACATTGGCCACGTCATCACCCACGACGGACATTCATTCAACGGTTCCCGGCTAGCCCCATCACCCCTGCTGCCCTCAAGCACGAACCGCCGCTGTGACGAAGCCGAGAGGTTGCATCACCTGACGCGTCATGGCCCGAGCAGGGCCAGGGGAACGACGGCGATTCGAGATTCTTGCTCAAGATATCAAGCCTTCATCCGAATGGATCGATGACCATCACCGGCTTGAAAGACCTCGAAGTCTGAGCGGAATCGCTCCCGCCAGTCCGGATCGAACTGAGTGAGAACGGCCTCAGGATCAGCGTGACCGCTCGCATGCTCAAAGACGAGATCTGCTCGGTCGGCGGCGTACAGGGTGATCGAGGTCACTGGCACCGACGCGACCAAAGGCATCTCAAACCACGAAGCGATGTCTTCCACCATATAGTCGTTGGCAACCAGGTCGCACGCCGCCAAAAAACTTGCCAATCGCTGTCGACTCTCACCCGAGGCCTTCTCACCTCTGCGCCATTTCTGTACTGCCGGAACACTAACGTGCACGAGCTGTGCAATATCTCGCCAGGCGAACCCCAATTCCGCCAACTCGCTCAGCATTGTTTGCACGCTCGACTTCGCCCGCCCCGCTGCAAGCGTGCGCCACTCTATTTCATTGTGCGCGTGTTGTAGGTCGTCGTAGTCATCAAGCATCTTCGCAGCGGATCCATGTCCTCCAACGGCCCCATACGGTTGAGTGGTTGTTCGACTCAACTTCGAGAGGGTGGGTCTAACGGTCGATTGGCTCTCGGTACCACCATCTGTATGTACCGCCGCCGCCGCATCATGCCGGATCAAGGTTTCAGTCATTGCGTAGCACTTCCTCTCTGAGCCGATTGCTGATCAGCTTCTCCAAAACTTCGCACCCCGGCTCGTGAAGTTCGTCGGCATGATCAAGAATCAGGTTGACGTTATTCCGCAGTCGGAATATGCGCGATTTCGCATTTCTTCACACACGATACTACCAGGAGTAAAACCAAAACAGTAACTATAACTACTACTAGACGCGACCGGTACGACTACAGCTCTTTCTTGAATGATGTGCTCGCTCACCTAACCGTATCCCTTCTCCGTATGTCACGAGCGTACGCGCCTGCCTTACGCTAATGGAGAGTTTTCCCACAGGCTACTCTCCGAATGGTGTCCACAATCAGAGGACTTCACGACCCCTGACTGCTGCAACCAGACTCACGCTCTCGTGCATCATGCACAGGAATGGGTAAATCCACGGCAACGGTTCGTGGAGTTGGTCCAGGGCGTTCGACATGGTCTGTGTCGAAGTAATGGAGGATGTCTTGGTCACCATCATCAAAGAGTTGGTCAAGCGCCTCGCTATTAGTCCATGCCTTGTCTTGCATACTGTCAAGCCTGGGTAAGGAACCCGTCCTCGGGCAGCGGACAGGCATGGTGGACCACTATCTGAGCCATGATTCCGCAGTGTCGAGCGGTGCTCGCGTGAGGCCAGTGTCAGATCGACAATCAAGAATCTGACCCATGTAAAACAAAAGGAGAGTTCATGTCGCGAGTATCAGTTGTAACCGGAGCAGCGTCAGGGATCGGCCAGGCGACTGCACGTGTGTTGTCCGAGCGAGGGGATCGGGTCATCGGCATCGACCTGCATGACGCAGAAATCACAGCCGACTTGTCCACAGAAGAAGGTCTGGCTGCGATGGTCGAGGCCGTCACCAAAGTCAGCGGTGGAATCGTCGATGGGGTCTTCGCCATCGCAGGCTTGGCCCAAGAGACGCCGCCAACAGTCGCTGTCAACTTCTTTGGCATGGTCGGCACGTTGAAGGGTTTGCGCCCCCTTCTCGCGAAGTCGTCTGCACCCAGGGCACAGGGCATCGCATCACTGGCAAGCATCATGCCCGTGGATGACGACCTTGTCGCCGCGATGACGGCAGGAGACAGGGCAGCAGCCATGGCCCGGGCCGCAGAGATAGCTCAGCCAGGCCTGTCTGCTGGAGGCTTCATTTACGATTCCACCAAGAAAGCATTCGCGCAGTGGATCCGGCGTAATGCACCCACACCCGAGTGGGCCGGCGCATCAATCCCCTTGAACGCCATCGCACCAGGTGTCATCCGTACCCCCATGACAGCAGACCTGTTAGTAACCCCCGAAGCAACCGACCAGCTTCTCCAGGTGGCCCCGATGCCGCTCAATGGCATCGCACCCCCCACCGCCCCTGCACAGTTGTTGGCGTGGCTCGGAAGCGAAGCCAACACCCACCTGTGCGGTCAGCTAATCTTCATCGACGGCGGCGGCGAAGTCCTCCAAAGAGGAGACGCCACCTGGTGACAGACGGCGCCGATTCAGCCACATCGTCTAGCTCTGGTGCAACCAGTCTGGTGCATGCACTTGGCCGATCCTGTCATGAGACTTCCGTAGATATATATCTACTCTTGGTATAGTCTCGTGCCATGCGTGTCACGTCTTCTGAAGCTCCTCTGATCTCTGTCGGCCAGTTGCGGCAGAATCCGACGGAGATGATTCGCGCTGTTCGTCAGGGTGGGGAATACGTCTTGACTGATCGTGGGGTGCCCACAGCAAGGATCATTCCTTATTGCCCTCAGCGGTGGGTGCCTGCCGACGAGGTGCGCGATGTCCTGACTGAGTTCGCCGATCCCGAGTGGGTTGCCGACATTGAGGCTTTCCGTGAGGACAACATCCTGACCGACCCCTGGGAATCCCAGTGAAGGCCCTAGTGGACACCAGCGTGCTCATATCGGGCAATTTCCAGTTGTCCAGTACGTACGAACTTGCGGTTTCGTCCTTGTCGTACGCTGAACTGCGCATCGGGGCATCCTTGCCGACTCTGTCGCCATCGCAATCTGCCCACAGGAAAACCCACTTGATGCGCCTAACAGAACGCTTCGGCCCTGGCTTGCCTTTCGATGACCAAGCGTCGATCAGCTACGGCATCCTCATAGACATGGTCATCCGGGCCAACCGACAAGTCCGCCGCCGGACAATGGACCTGTTGATCGCCTCCGTCGCCCACAGCCGGGGTGCAGCGATCATCACAGAAAACGGTTCCGATTTCACTCCACTATCCGACATCATCCCCATTCTCACCCCTGATGGAAGCCCGTGGACGTGAGGCAGTCGTAGCCATCAGAGGAGTTCAGAGGCACTTGTCTGTTGCAACCAGTCTGGTGCGTACACCTGGTCGATCCCGTCATGAGACTGTGGCGGCAGAGGATCCAAGGTGATCAACAACCGGTGATTGTAGTCAGGAATGGCTCGCAAGGGAGCCAACTCGCGTTGTAAGGTCGCGAGGTCGGCAACTGTCTGGGCCACCTGGATGTACTGCGTACGCTGGCCCCATTCGACGACGAAATCGACTTCGGTGGCGTCTAACTTGCCCACGTACACCTTCGCATGACGACGCCGGAGTTCCAGGAACACGATGTTTTCCAAGACCCGCCCATGATCCGGCGAGGCCCGGCCCAGCAAGGCCGTGCGTAGCCCCGGGTCGACGATGTAGTACTTGCGAATCCGATCCAAACGGTTCTTGCCCCGGATATCGTACCGGCTCACAGGATAGAACAAGTACGACGCGGTCAGCCCATCGAGATAGCTGTCGATAGTCGGAACAGTCACCTTCCGCCCCTTCAACGTCAGCGCATCGGCGATCCGCCGGGCAGACGTGAGGTTGCCGATATTGTCAGCCATGAAATCCACGACGCTGAGGAGCATGGACATTTTGCCCACCCGGTGCCGTACTGCTACATCGCGAGTCACGATCGTGTCCAACACACCTGACAAATACTGGCCAACCGAATCAGGCGAATTTTGAAGCTGAACGGTCAGAGGAAAAGAACCCCACTGGGAAAACTGCCGATACGCATCCAAAGACGACAAGTGGGTGGCCTGCGCGCTCATCCACTCCGCAAAGGACAGCGGCAGAATCGACAATTCGACGTACCTGCCTGTCAACCGGGTTGCCAGGTCACTACTCAACATGGATGCATTGGACCCTGTGACATACACATCCACTTTCTCCTTGGCACCCAAACTAGCAACAGCCTGTTCAAACTGAGGTACGACCTGGACTTCGTCAATGAACACATACGCCACCCCTGACGACGGCAGGCGCGCCATCACATGCTCATACAAGACGACAGGATTACCAGTCAAAGCATTATTGTCGAGATCCTCCAAGTCGATGGCGATGATGTGCTCATCGTCCACCCCACCGGCCCGCAACCGGTCGCGAAACATCCGCAACAACGTCGACTTCCCACACCGGCGAACCCCCGTGACCACCTTGATCACATCCTTGTCCCGCCACTCCTCCAGCCATTCAAGGTATTCCTCACGAGCGATCAGCTCCACAGCAACTCCTACAGATGTACTTTACAAACTCAGTGAAAACCTGAACTTTTTAAAATACATTTTACATCTTTGAGAGATCGGGTGGCATGCCTATGCTTACCGAGCACAAGCCAATCCGCAGATTCACCAGGTGCTGTCCTGGCGCATGATGACTTCGCTGCCACCATCGATGAAGATGATCTGCCCGCACAAGTGACTATTGGCCGTACTACCCAACCATCCGAGCAACGCAGCGACCTCCGAAGGCTGGGCAACATCCTTCAACACCGCCGAACCGGCGGGAATGGCTTCCTGCTCGCCAACGATCTGCGGATCATCAAACATGGTCGCTATCATCGGAGTCAGTACGGCCCCCGGAGCGACCGCGTTGAGCGTGATCGACGCCCCAGCCCACTCAGGAGTCGCAGCATGACGGCGTACCCACCGAGCAAAGGCTTGTTTCGTGGAGTTGTAAATGAAGAACGGAATCTGAGACCCGACGACCGCCTCCGCACGTGCCAGAGCCGCCTCCCGATCCCCAGCCAACATGGCATTCACCAGTGCATCGTCCACCGGCGAAATGGAAGCCAACGACGCGATACCCTGCGCCCGAGGCGCCTGAGACTTCGCCAACAACGGCCGCAACCCAACCAGCGTCCCCACCATGCCAAAGAAGTTCACCTTCACCGTCAACGGCGAATCCACCAGTACGCCCGCAATGCTGTACACCGAATCAACCACCCCGCCGCTGGCCGCTTCAACATCGCGAACCATGGCCTCCAGCCCCTCGGCAGTCGACAAATCAGCGATGACATCGGCATCATGCAAATCAACCCCGATGACCCGCTCCCCCCGCGACCTCAGCAATTCCGCCGTCGCTTTCCCAATACCAGACGCCACACCAGTGACAACAGATACACGTTCCATAATATCCTCCAATTGTTCATTGACTTCGGGAAACATCCAAAAGTAGCAACGATTCCGAATCACTGTCGCCACATGTCTTCCCCGAGAAAAAGTTGAGTGTACGCCACCACAACAACGGGTACAAGAGCATTGAAAAGACGTGCTGCTTCAGAACTCGGCCTGGAGCGGCAGCCCACAGCCAGACGACGACAGTGGCGTCAAAACCCGAGTGCGCAGACCATTCATGCTGGTCGACCAGCCGGTTCGAGAGGGGTTTCCCCGCGCTGAAACCGCCCCATTCCCGACAGTTCTACCCTGCCTGCCCAGCTCCGCAGATTTGGCAAAAAATCACGTGCCAAATCCCTGACCAGCCCTACATCACGGAAGTGAACGGAAAAATGATCTGGGAGGGTGCCATCCAGCACCCTCCCAGATCGGGGTCCGCATGTGTCACAAGAGAACCCTTGGGCGGAACCATCCTCTGTTCCTAGGCAGCCTGCATCTCCAAGAAGCGCTGGGCCATTTCTTCCAGAGTCACCCAACGGACACCCTCATGAGACGAAATGTGTTCGATCAGGCGTTCGTGCATCAACAAGGTTTGTGGGCGTCCAGATACATCCGGGTGGATCGTCATCGGGAAAATCGCAAAGTCGTATTCCCGGTACACCCAGTCGAACTGGTCGGCCCACAACGTTTCAAGCTGGCGCGGAGTGATGAAACCAAACGAGTTCGGGCTCGACTTGATGTACATCATCGGCGGAAGGTCATCCAGATACCAACTGGCTGGAATCTCTACGAGGTTCGTCTCGGTGCCCCTGACCAGCGGTTTCATCCACGTGGCGGCTGGGGCATCGTAGTTGATGTTCGTCCAGGTGTCACCAACCCGGACAAAATAGGGCTCGAAATCTCTGTGCATCATCGAGTGGTCGTAGATGATTCCTCGCTCTACCAACAATTCACCTGTGTTCTTGGATAGTTCCCACCACGGTGCGACATAGCCGCGAGGTCCCTTGCCCCACTTCTTGGCGATCAGGTCGATGCAATAGTCCAGAATGTCTGCCTCTTGCTGCCTGGTCATGGCAATGGGATTCTCATGGGAGTAGCCATGTGCACCAATCTCCGCGCCCGAGGCCATCGACGCCTCGAACACATCAGGGAAGGTCTCGATGGAATGGCCCGGCCAGAACCACGTGGTTCGGATGCCGTACCTCTCAAAGAGCTTCATGAGACGTGGCGCACCGATTTCCCCGGCGAATACTCCACGCGAGATGTCGTTAGGAGAGTCCTCTCCACCATAGGATCCGAGCCAGCCTCCCACAGCGTCCACATCAACGCCATATCCAACTAGTATTTCTTTCTTAGCCACAATAACCTTTCCTTTCTGTGAGCCGGCCAGTTGTTTGGTCGGGACATTACGCTTGTGAATCGTTCATTCGGGCTTCCAGAGCCCTTCGCGCCGGTCAAAGGTCCCCAAGTGCTCCATGACACCTTGAGGCCCATATCTGTCAAGAAGGGTTGCCAGAAGCAGTCTGGCCTGAGTGAATGGCACGGACCAGATCAGGACTGCCCCCTGGGCCACGGCATCAACCGCGCCACCATTGCCATACACCGCACGGATATGTCCGTGAGCCACCCTTGTCGACAGTACGACGGGCACGTGCGCGTCTCGTGCCGCTTCAATCCCAGCCACCAAGGGTTTGCTGGTATTTCCGGCACCGGAGCCAAGGATGACCACTCCATCAGCGCCACGCTCCAAGGCAGCTTCGATCTCTTGACCGCCATCCGGGGTGCCAGGCTGGTTGATGACACTGACAATGCGCAATTGGTCAAAACCGGACCCAGGGGCAGGCAGACGAACCCAGGGCCGAGGATCGGCCCAGAAGTAGACCATCCCCCCACCGACCAATCCGATCGGCCCACCCAAGACCGGTGAGAAGGGCTGAGCGGCAAAGGTGTCAGATTTGCGCACTCCTCGTACCGGCAGAATCTGGCCGGAGAACACAACTAGGGCCCCTAACCCACGGGACGCCGGGTGCGCAGCCACGGCGATCGCATCGGCAATGTTGCCAGGCCCGTCACCGCCTCCAGGGGTGTCATTGGATTGTTGGGCTCCCGTGAACACAACCGGACGAGGATCGCCACACGTCAAGTCGTGAAGAAATGCTGTCTCCTCAAGCGTGTCCGTTCCGTGGGTGACAACCACTCCTGCCACATCGTCATCCTCTAGTACGCCTGCGATCGCACGACCAATACTGCGTGCGTCGGCCAGAGTGAGGTTGTACGAATTCATCGTCCCAGCGTCATGCGCTGTCAGGCTGACCCCCTTGGGTAACCGTGAGGTCCCGAGCGATTCAACCAGGCTTGCCGCCGTACTAGAAGCAACCTTTCCTGCCGCCGTCGAACCTGACCGGGACGCAATCGTTCCACCAGTGGCAACCAGAGCAATATGGACCATTTCTTATCTCCTCGCGTATTGCTTGTGTCTGGGCCACCTTCAATCTCTCATCGCCACAGTGAGAGCACCATCAACAGTGATGCTCTGACCGGTCAGGTAACCCGCGTCGGATGAAGTCAGGAAGGCTACCACACTGGCGATTTCCTCTGGCTTGCCCACCCGGCCCCAAGGGATGTAGTCGCCTGCCGCCCTCAGGCCATCGGGACCCAGAGAGTTGACCGCATCCAGTGATTGGGGGGTCTCGATCAGCCCTGGAATGATGGCGTTCGCCCTGATCTGACGGGGGGCCAGTTCAACAGCAATACTCCGGATCAAACCGATCACCCCGGCCTTGGCGGTGGCGTAGTGGACGTGTTCCTGCCAGCCGTAGACGCCCCCAGCGATCGAGGAGATCGCCACGATCGAGCCTCCTGCAGGAAGATGGTCCCACACAGCCCGGGCCAGGCGCATCACCCCATGGAGATCCACCTGGAGCATGTCATCCCATTGATCATCGGACATGGAGCCGAGTTCAGCACGGCGAAGTATGCCCGCTGCCGCCACAGCATGGTCGACCCGTCCGTACGCCTCCAGTGCCGCGCCGACAAAGGACTGAACAGAAGCTGTCTTCGACACGTCGAGGTCGACGATCATCCCCTCTCCGCCAGCGGCGCGCACCTGTCGCAGGGTCTCTTCAGGGTCATGGGGGTCGCCCGCGTAGTACCCGATCACAACCCGGTCCCCTCGTTGGGCCAGTCGAACAGCCGTGGCACGTCCGATCCCGGAGGCCGCGCCGCTAATGACACTGACAGCGCTCGTGCTCATGACCGTACCTCGCTTTCAACCCCGAATTCATCTCGGTGGGCAGGAGCGACCGGCTTGGCAGCCATCATGATGAACCCAGAAACCAAGGTCCCCAACGCCCCGACCACCAAGGCGGCGGTGGAGAATGAGACCGAAGCCGCAGTCAGCCCTGTCAAGATGAAGCCACCGATGATGGCGCCCGGCTGGCTCATCGCCGTGATGAATGAACCGCCTGTTGCCCGGCAATCAGAGTCATAGCACTCGGCCTGGAAGAACATGATTGCCGCGTAAGGGCCGAGGAGGAAGAACAGCCCGAGCATGTACGTGATCAGCACATAGGCGGTATTCGAGGGGCCCAGCATGAGGGCAGCGAAAAAAATGCCACCGAGGATCCAGCCGACGATGATGACACGTTTGCGGCCGAACCGGTCGCCCAGGAACCCATGAGTCAGATACCCCAACGCCCCGACAATGTTCGATAGGACAACAAGCACCAACGCGCCTGTCGCATTGATTCCTTTACCCGTCTGCAACACTGTTGTGCCCAGTACGGAGAATGTCTGGATTCCAAACCAGTTGATGATCCATGACAGCGACAACACCAAAGTGTTGCGGAGGTGCTTACCCTGGAAGATGCGGGCCAGAGGAGCGGCGGTCTGATTGTCCAGGCCAGCGGCTGCGGCAACCTTGGCGGCCTCTTCCGCATGGCCGGCCTTGCGCAGATCGCGGATGTACTTGTTCAAGACAAACTGTGGACTTTCGCTGAGGCTGCGGCAGACCAGCGCCACGATAATGGCCGGGATCGTGGCCAGTACGAATGCGATGCGCCAACTCCCGACTCCGAAGATCGCCGTGACGATGGCGACGAACCCGGCGGCCACCATGGCACCGATCGGCCAGCCGGTCTGAACCATCGAGTAGACAAGGCCTTGGTTGCGCTTGATCTTCTTGTCCTCGGTGACTTCATAGAGTTCATTGAGGTAGGTAGCGTTGATGGACTGTTCAGCCAGTCCGAGTCCGCTGATCGACCGTACTCCAACCAAATAACCGGCATTCATGGCCAGCGCGGTGGTGGCCGATGACACGGCCGTACCAGCAACGGAGATCATCATCCCCCGGCGCCTACCAAGACGGTCCACGAGAGGTCCAACAAAAATGACAATGACGAATGTCCCAACACTGACCAGTGTTGAAACTAGGAGAGATGTACTGGTTGACCACTTAAAACTGCTGGAGATATCTGGCAACAAAGTGCCAAACATGATGAAGTCATAGACCGCAATAGTCCATGCGAAGAAAGCTATGACAGTGGCGCGGCGAGTTTCCTTAACACTGACTGCCCGCATTTCGGGGGGGGGGGGGTAATCTGCGATGAAGCACTCATGGTGTTCCTTCCAAAGGATTTGAGCGTAATTCACTGCTGAACCTGGACTGGGTGTCAACGCCCATCACAAAAAGACAGGTGGATCCACCTGTCTGGGGAACCATCGGTTGAATCATCCAACCCCCTGGTCTGCTCCATCGTCCATCATTGTGATAGCCATGTGTGAAGTTCAACAGTTAAGAATGAAATGCAGCGTAATCCACATCAACGGTTGCGTCAATGGTTTCTTTTTGCCAAGCGATTGCAAGTTAAGTGGTGACGGTGAAATGCTGGTTCCTTCTCTGCGGAGTTGAGCCGCCGGTTCACCAGGTGTTGTTCACCGCGCATGATGACTTCGCTCCCCCCATCAATGAAGATGATCTGACCGCACAAGTGACTATTGGCCGTACTGCCCAACCATCCCAACAGCGCAGCGACCTCCGAAGGCTGGGCAACATCCTTCAACAACGCCGAACCCTCAGGGATGACAGCCTGGTCGTCAACGATCTGCGGATCATCGAACATGCTCGCAATCAAGGGAGTCAGCACAGCCCCCGGAGCGACCGCGTTGAGCGTGATCGAGGCCCCAGCCCACTCAGGAGTCGCAGCATGACGGCGCACCCACCGAGCAAAGGCTTGTTTCGTGGAGTTGTAAATGAAGAACGGAATCTGAGACCCGACGACCGCCTCAGCGCGCGCAACAAGCAGCATGTCTATCGCCAGCCAACATAGCCCGCACCGGTTCATCGCCCACGTTGGGCACAAGAACCAGGAGCACACCGTGTCAAGCAGCTGCGGAGTCTCTGTACCGAATTTGCAGATCTCGTGAATTAAATCAATCCAGTGACAAGCACCCAGACGGCTCAGTCCGTCATGTTCTCGTAGAAAGTAACAGCCTTGTCGATCGGTCCATCAAACATTCGGCTCCCATGTTCGAGGACAATTCCCCGTTCACAGAATTGTTTGGCGGACGACAAGGAGTGGGTGACGAATAGGAGTGTCAAGTTGCGCTTCGCCAAGATTACCTTCATCTTGTCGAGGCTTTTCTTGTGGAAACTACGATCACCGACGGACAAGACTTCGTCTAAGATCAAAATGTCTGGGTCGAGCGAACTGGCAAAGGCAAAACCCAATCGCGAGCGCATGCCGGTCGAATAAGTACGGAGCGGCTGGTCAATATACGAGCCCAATTCAGCGAATTCAACAATGTCATCTATCTTTCCATCGATCTCCGCTTGCGTCAGACCCCACAGACGAGCGCGGAGATGCAGGTTCTGTCGCCCAGTCAGTTGCACGTCGAATCCCGAAGACAGGTCAAGCAAGGCACTGACTCTCCCATGAATCTCAACCAATCCAGCAGTCGGTGTCGTCACACCCGTAATAATCTTCAAAGCCGTGGACTTCCCAGCGCCATTTCTTCCAATGAGGGCCACCGACTCTCCGCGTTGGATATTAAAACTCAGATCGTTGTTCGCCGTGACAGTCTTAAAAGAGACTCTGCGCGTGAAGGCCGAAAGAAGGCGCTTTTGCTCTGATTTATACAACCGATAGGTCTTGGTGACATGGGAGAACCTGATGGCCGTGATGCTCCTGGTTGCGGACGTTTGTATGTACGTAGCGGGATTAGATGACATCTGGGATTTCCTTACCCAGTCTGCTCTGGATGCGCAAGGCCAATACAACCAGTACTGTCAGAGAAACTAAGTACGGACCGTAGATACCAGGGTGCTGCCACACCCAGTATCTATCACAGATGGAGGCCCGAAAACTCTTCACAAAGAATGTAACAGGGTTGAAAGCCAAGACATCCCTAACCAATTTATATTTGATCTGAGACACATCGAAGAAAATACCGGACAGCCACATTAGCGGCATGGTCATCACCTTGACCAAATTGTGGAAATCCTTGCTGATTGCAGACAGTGGTGAAGTCATCAACGACCACATCGTGAACGTGAAATGTAGCAGAAGAACAAGAAGGGGGATTTGCAGAAGATAAATCGAGAAAGGGGTCCGAGTAACAATCATTGCAATAGTGAGGATACCCAGTGTCAGAGCGAAAACTATCAATTGTGCAACAGAAAAGAAGCTTGATATGACTGGCAAGGGAAATTGCATTTTAGTTATCAAATAATTGTATCGCTTATACACGTTCGAACCCGAGCTGATCATGGCCGAGATGTAATTCCAGACAAAGAATCCCGTTGCAAGCCAAACCACATAGGGAACGCCGTCGGCCAGGTTCTTAGTTACTCGAAGACCAATCTCAAGCGTGAACCAAAACGTGCACACATAGACAATCGGCCTCGCAATAAGCCAAATCCATCCCAACCACGTTCCATGGATGGTCTTTTTTAAGTCTGTGACGGCAAGATACCAAACCTGATTACGGTAAGACCAATTGTCTACGCTAATATTGCGCAATGTCTGAAGCACTACAGACCCGCTCTGGCTGGAACTCCTGAAACCTGCATGGAGTCAATCTGCCTTTCTTCACTGCGTAGACATTACCCGACATCAAGCGCCCCATTGGGGGCCAACATGAATAATGTAGGGAAGTATACTCTTCACCGTTGAGTCCCACCCGGGTTGTGTTTTGTCAAGTTGGTTTTGCCAGTGTCGTCGCTTGGAATTTGCCAGTTTTGGCTGGTTAGTTTTTCCAGTTTGAGCGTTTAGCGTTTGCCGTGTTTAGTTGTGTTTTGGGTGGTGGT
>WREX01000038.1 GCA_009779115.1 Propionibacteriaceae bacterium | reverse complement strand
TCCGTGCAACCTTGCGCGCCACAGGCACCCCCATCAGTCTCAACGACTCCGCGATCGCAGGGCATGCGTTAGCGGCCGAAGCTATTCTTGTCACCAACAATACCCGTGAGTTTTCACGAGTGCCCGGACTGAGCCTAGAAGATTGGTCTCACTGACCGACGCCGGAGATGAGCCCGATGGAGACAGATGAGTGGCGTCGGGATTTGTGGACGGTGGTGGGGCGTCCGAAACCGAACTCTTCGAAATGAAAACCAGCTACGGGTGCTCCGGAGGAAAGAAGTGATGCCCTCAGGGCGTCGCGCAGGGGTTGGGGGCCACAGAAGTACACGTCGCGGGGGCTGCTTGATGGTGCGCGGGCGGCGATCATCGGGGCGGTCAGTCGGCCTTCGACAGCGGTGTTGACTAGGTGAACACGCAGGTTCGGTTGGTTGAGTGCGCGGAGTTCGTCGAGGTACGCGCCGCCAGCCTCCCCGTGGTAGGCGTAGAACAGGTCGACCGATAGTCGATCGGGAACGTCAGTACGCACGATGCTGCGGAAGGGGGTGATGCCGATGCCGGCGGCGACCCAGATCTGGGATGGTGTGCCGGTGGTGGGGTCGAATTGGCCGTACGGTCCGGCGACCGTCATCTGGATACCCGGGCGGAGATGGCTGACCAGTCGAGTGGTGTCGTCGCCCAAGGCCCGTACCGTGAACTGCAGCGGATCACCGGTACCGCTGCTGATCGTGAAGGGGTGGGAGTCGAAACCAAGACGAGGAATGGTGAGGAAAGCGAATTGGCCTGGCTTGAAGCTGATGGCTCTGCGGACTGGTTGTGCAGTGATCTCCAGGATGCCGTCGGCCACCGGGCGGCAGGTGGTCACGACGTACTTGTGGCGCGGGCCGAGCCGACCGAAGAAGACGACCGCGTAGATGGCTGCCAGTACTCCGGCCAGGTTGACCAGGTCCATCCACAGACTGAAGGGGGAGAGGCCGAGTGGGCCGAAGGATGACGCGCCATAGTAGTGGGCCACACCGAGGCCGTAGGGCACCACCACGAAGAGGTGGACCAGTTTCCAGGTTTGGTAGTTGGCGTGGCGGGCGGCCAGGGCGAAGATGATCGCCACCAGGAACAGCAGCAGGGCTGGCACTCCGGCGTGGACGAGGGCGCTTTCGTTGCGGGGCAGGTCGGCGGTGTGCAGGGTGATCAGGTGGACTCCCAACAGGATGAGGGTGGTGATGCCGAGCCATTTGTGGGCGACGTAGGCCTTGTCCAGTCCGTTGAATAGACGGTCGACGACCCGCCAGCGAGTGGCGATGATCAGTATCGCTGCCAAGGTGACGAGGGCCAATGCTCCTAACAATTGGGCAACTTCGCCTGATCTAGGCATTGCCATGGTCGACGTGGATGCGGCCCAGGTGACGACCGTGATGGCCGCCATCACCGTGATAGCAGCGATTCCTTGTTTCATGGGTTTTCCTTCGTGCGGCTGGAGTGGTTAGCCCGGATCCACCGATCGCTGGCGTGGCGAGTGACGTACCAGCAGATAGGACTGCGGGGTGTGGTGGGTCGGTGAGTGACGGGAGGGGAGACTGGATGTCTGTTGAACGGCGACCGACGAGCCAGCGCTCCGGCACAAGGACGCGTAGTAGGCATGACTTCGATGCATCGTGGCCTACGCCAGACGGGCGAATCGTTGGCTGACGGTGGTGAGCATCCGCTGGCGCTGGGCGAGGGTGTTCTTCTCGACGCGGGCGTAGTTCAGCCAGGTCAGGTTGGGGATGCCGATCTTGCCGAAGGTACCGCGTAGCAGGATCCTGCTGATCGCCGAGCTGAACGCCACTTTGTACAGCACCGTGGGAGTCGACATGACGGTGATCAGGGTGACACCGGTCAACTTTGTTGCGTTGGTCATCGGGGGAAGCCCCTTGCCCTGGTGGTACGCCACACCTTTGGCGACGACCTTGTCGATGAAGCCTTTGGTGCCGGCGGGCATGGCTTCCCACCAGATCGGGAAGGCCAGGACGAGGTGGTCTGCGGACAATAAGCGTTTCTGGTAATCGGCGGCCAACGGGTCGGGTGAGACAGCACCTTGGCGCCAGGCTGTTAGTTCGCCGGCGGACATGACCGGGTTGAATCCGTCGGCGTGCAGGTCGACCAGGTCGATCTCATGGCCGGCCTCGTCCAATCCCTGGCAGGCGGCGTGCGCCAGTGCGGCGGTGAACGAGCGGTGATGCGGGGTGTTGTCCCAGGCCTCGGCTCCATAGGGGTGATCCAGTACGACCATGACTTTCATGAGTTCATTCTTTCACTCAACTGTTAGATATGCAACTATTGTACACCATATGGTTGAGTGTATGATGACCATTATGGAAGCGAAGGACACCGGCTGGGAGTTCTGGTATGCCATACGCAAAGCTGCGGCAATCCTGGAACGTGACGCCGAGGCGGTCGTGAGTGCCGAACTGGGGATCAGCTTCGGTCAGTTCATGGTGCTCTCTGTCATTGAGGCCCACCCGGGCCCGCTGATCCAAACTGCCATTGCCGACCATCTCGGGTTGACGAAAGCCACTGTTTCACGGCTGATCGAACAGGGCTCACGCGCCGGATGGATCAGCGTTGGCCCCGATCCGGCATCGCGCCGGTCTCGGCTGATCAGCCTGACCGCCGCCGGAGAGGATCTTGTTCGCCGGGGCGATGCCGCCCTGGAGGCGTCCACACTGGCCAGCATCCAGTCTTCCCCGGCCCCGATCCGCGCGGCGACCGCCACGATCACACAGGTCATCGAAACATTACGCGGGCCACAGGACCCACACCGTACGGCGTTGCCAGCCTCGCGGCATCCCATGGGTAATAGCCAGAAGTCGCCTCAACGTACTGCTTGAGACCCTACCACGATCACTGCTTGTCAAGAGGTGATTCGGCGTGTGGCCGTCGTCTGGATGAGATGCTGCTGGAGGTCCATGAGCGGTTGTCCGTCTTCGTCGACCGTTTTGGCTACCCAGCCATCATCGGTCAGCCACCAGGATGCCGTGGTCTCAGCGAATGCCAGGTCGAACAGCGCGTCGATCTGGGCGATGTGTGCCTCGTTGGACAGTTGGACCAAGACTTCGACGCGGCGGTCCAGGTTGCGGTGCATCAGATCGGCGGAACCGATCCCCACCTGGGGAGATCCGCCACAGTCGAACCAGAACAAACGGGAGTGCTCCAAGAAGCGCCCGAGGATCGACCGGATGCGGATGTTGTCGCTCAAACCGGGGACGTTGCTCCGCATGGCGCAGATGCCACGCACCCACAGGTCGACTTTGACTCCTGCCTGACTGGCCCGGTAGAGCGCATCCATCGTAGCCTCATCGACGATCGAGTTGACCTTAATCCGGATGCGGCCCTGAATGCCTGAGCGTTGGAGGTCGACCTCGTGCTCGATCTTCTCGATCAGACCGTTGCGGATGCCGAAAGGAGAAACAAGGATTTGGCTGTAGTTGGATTCGGCTGTCATGCCGGACATGTGGTTGAACAGCCGGGCCACGTCTTCGGTGATAGCCGGATTGGAGGTCAGCAACCCCATGTCTTCGTACAACCGGGCAGTCTTGGGGTTGTAGTTGCCTGTACCGATGTGGCAATAGCGGCGCAGGCAGTCGCCTTCATCCCGGATGATTAGAGACAGCTTGCAATGTGTCTTTAGTCCGACGAGTCCGTAGACCACGTGGACTCCGTACTTCTCCAACTTTCTGGCCCAGGCGATGTTGGCCTGCTCGTCGAAACGTGCCTTGATCTCGACCAGGGCCAGGACTTGTTTGCCGGCGCGCGCGGCCTCGATCAGCGCGTCGACGATGGGGGAGTCGCCACTGGTGCGGTACAGGGTCTGCTTGATGGCCAGGACCTGGGGGTCGGCCGCAGCCTGCTCGATGAAGCGTTGGACGGAGGTGGCGAAGGAATCGTAGGGATGATGGAGCAGGACATCGCGCTTGTTCAGCGCCGCGAACATGTCGGCTGGCTGGGAGGTCTCCACTTCGGCCAACTGGGGGTTCGTCTTGGGCAGGAAGGACGGGTATTTCAGGTCGTCGCGATCCACGTCGGCGATGGAGAACAGGCCGGTCAAATCCAAGGGGCCGCGGACGAAGACGATCTCCTGCTGGGTGACGTCGAGTTCAGAGGCCAGGATGTCGAGCAGTTCAGTGTCGATGTCGGCCTCGACCTCCAGGCGTACTGGCGGGCGACCCACCTTGCGGCGCAAAAGCTCCTTTTCAAGGGCGAACAGGATGCTTTCCGCATCGTCTTCCTCGACCTCGACGTCCTCGTTGCGGGTGACGCGGAAGGTGACGAAGCGCAGGATCTCCATGCCGGTGAAGATGGTGTCCAGATGATGGGCGATGACGTCCTCCAGGGGGACGAAGCGTCCTTCGGTGACTTCCAGGAAGCGCGGCAGGACGTTCGGGACCTTGATCCGGGCGAACAGCCGAGCGCCGGACTGGGGGTTGCGCAGTTGGACGGCGAGGTTGAGGCTGAGACCTGAGATGTATGGGAAGGGGTGCGACGAATCGACGGCGAGCGGAGTCAGAATCGGGTAAATCCGCTCAGCGAAGAGATCGGAGAGGCGTTGTCTTTCCTGGTCGGTCAGATCAGACCACCGCAACAGGAGAATGCCGTTCGCGGCCAGTTCCGGCACGATCTCGTCCATGAAAACACGGGTTTCATCAACCGCGAGGTCGCGGGCAGTGGACAAGATGGCCTCGTGGAGTTCTCGCGGCAAGAGTCCGGAGGTACCGCGTTGTGCCAGCCCGGCATCGATGCGGCGCTTCAGTCCAGCGACTCGTACCATGAAGAATTCGTCCAGGTTGGAGGAGAAGATGGCCAAGAAACGAGCCCGTTCCAACAGGGGAACACGAATCTTGTCTTTGGCAAGGTCGAGGACGCGATTGTTGAAGGCCAGCCAACTCAGCTCCCGGTCCGAATAACGGTTGTCGGGAAGGGGTGTGAGTGTCTGCGCAGGTGTTGGCGATGGACTGGCAGTACCGGCGAACGAGGGAGCAGGTGGCGCTTGGATACTAGTCGTTGGTGTCAGGACGGTGAGTTCTTGGAGTGTTGGTGGCACCTCTTGGTGGGCCTGCTCATCTGGCGTGAATGTCCCTGTGGGCGCCGATGTGGAAGACGCTGGGGGCTCGGAGGCTATCGACGCGATGGGGGTGGGAAGCGATTCCAGTGTGGAACTCGCCGGTGTCTTGGATGCGAGGGCAGCTAGTTCTTCGAGTGTGGGGGGTACTTCTTGGTGGGCCTGCTCGTTGGGCGCGGGCGTTGCTGTGGGGGTGTCTGTGTGGGGGGGTGAGGACGACGTCCTGTTCTCTGATGTGGCAGGGGGGGTGTGTGGAGGTGTGGACAAGGCTGCGGGCTCCGAGTCTGTCGACGCGGAGGGGCTGGGAAGCGGTTGCTTTGTGGGATGAGTCGTTGTCCTGGCTTTCAGTGTGGCTAGTTCTTCGAGTGTGGGCGGTACTTCTTGGTGGGCCTGCTCGTTGGGTGTAAAAGTTTGTGTGTAAACAGGGGTGGGGGATGTCTTGGTCTGTGATGTGTGCGTGGGCCGGGTTGTTGCCCTGGCTTTCAGTGTGGCTAGTTCTTCGAGTGTGGGCGGTACTTCTTGGTGAGCCTGCTCGTTGGGCGTGAAGGTTGGTGTATGGACGGGTGTGGGGGCGGTCTTGTTCTTTGGTGTGGGTTGAGTTGTTGTGTCGGGTTCCTGGGTGGTGAGTTCTTCCAGGGTGGGTGGTACTTCTTGGTGGGCGTGTTCGTTAGGAGTGAAGGTTGGTGTGTGGGCTGGTGTGGGAGATGTCTTGGTCTGTGATGTGGGAGGTGTTGTGTGGTGATGTGTGGCAGCCGCTAGGGTCTCGGAACTTGCCGAAGCGATGGGTGTGGGCTGGGGTGCTGGTGTGGACTGGGCTGTTGTGTCGGATTCAGGGGTGGCTAGCTCTTCGAGTGTAGGTGGCACTTCTTGGTGGGCTTGCTCGTTGGACGTGAAGGTTGGTGTGTGAGTCGGTGTGTCAGATCTCTTCGACTCGGATGCGGGCCGTGGTTCGGGTGTGGGCGTGCCAGCCGCCAGGGGAGCAGAGTCTGCCGATGCCGCAGGGATGGGAAGCGTTTCCATTATGGACTGGGCTGTTATCTGGGATTCCGGGTTGACTAGGTCTTCGAGTGTGGGTGGTACCTCTTGATGGGCCTGTTCGTTGGGCTGGAGGGTATCCGTGAGATCGGGTACGGGGGATGTGTCTGGCTCCGCTGCACGAGATCGCCGGGGCTCGGTTTGAGAGGCAGGGGACTCAGAGGCCGGGGGCAGGGCGCGGATGGGGTCAGGCTGTGAGAATTCGGCGAGGAGGTCTGACAGTGTCATGTCCGAGGTTGGGTCTGGTCGTGAGGGCCGGGAGGCGTCGTGGTGCGTGGCGGCGGCCAGTGGGTCTGGTCTCGGGATGTCCGTCAGAGGGTCTGGCCACGAGGGGCGGGTGCCGGCGGGACTGGGATCCAGATCTGAGACGTCAGCGAGTGGGTTCGCAGGCATGTGGTGCGCGGTGTCCGGGATGGGATTGGGCTGTGAGAATTCGGCGAGCAAGTCCGACAGTGTGATGTCCAGGGTCGGGTCTGGTCGTGACCGCAGGGGAGTGTCGGGGGTGGAGGGAACTGATTCCGTACTAGGTGGGGATTGGTCCGACGACGAAGCACCGGGCTCAAGGTCGTGGTCTGTTCTGGTGGCGGGGGTCTGCGAGGATGTGCCAGGCAGTGAGAGGTCAAGGTATGGGTTGCGTGCGGGAGTGCTCAGGTGGGTGCTGGAGTCCGATGGATCCGGCATTGAACCGAGTGGGGAAAGGTCAAAGTCTGCGCTGCGTGGGGGCAGGTGAGGGGATGTGACACCCAGTGACAGGTCAGCGTACGGGTTGTGAGCCGGTGCACCCTCAGAGGTGCTGGGACCGGAGGAATCGGAATCGGTGGTGGGAACAGACGCGTGGGTGTCTGGTGGTGTGGCAGGCGAGGAATGGTCCAGAACTGCGCTGAGTGGGAAAAGGCTCAAGTCGGCAGCACCGGCGGATGCGTCGGATAACGCGCTGAGTGGTGGGAGATCGGAGTCGGCCCGGCGTGAGGGCAGATCAGAGGACGGGCTGCGACTGGGAAGAGCAGAATCTGTGGTGCGGGGGGACTGGTCCGAGGACGCAGTACGGGCGGAGAGGTCGGAATCTGAACTGCGCGAGGGCAAGTCAGAGGGGGTGCTGGGGGTGGTGGGAGCCGAGTCTCTCTTGCGAGGAGGTGGGTCGAACAGGGCGATGCGTGGGCTGCGTGGGGCACGGTCAGAAGAAGTACTACGGGTTGAACTGTCCGAGGAGGTGCTGCGGGCGGAGGGAGAAGCGTCGGTGCTGCGCGAGGAAGTGCCCGGGTACGTGCTGCGGGTGGGACTGTCCGAAGAGGTGCTGCGGGAGGAAAGGTCAGAACTCGTGCCCTGTGTCGCAGCAGCGGACCCGGCGCTGCGTGACGAGGCATCGAAGTTTGTGCCGCGTGAAGAGGCATCGGAGCTTGTGCTCCGTGTGGCAGCGCCGGAGCGAAACCCTGGTGTGGAGGTGCCTGTGCCCGGATCGCGTGTGGACCTGCCGGAGTCCGTACTCCGTGTGGAACTGCTGGAGTCCGTACTCCGTGTGGAACTGCTGGAGTCCGTACCCCGTGTGGACGTGCTGGAGTCCGTGCCTCGTGTGGACGTGCCGGAGTCCGTACCTCGTGTGGACGTGCCGGAGTCCGTACTCCGTGTGGAACTGCCTGAGTCAGAATCTCGTGTGTAACTGTCCAGATGTTGGCTGCGTGAAGAAAACGCGGAGTCCGTGCTTCGGGCAGACCGTTCTGGCCGCGTGCCGAGTGCGGAACTGTCCCCATATGTGCTGCGCGACGACGACTCGGTCGCTGAGTCCGATGGGCTGGGCGCCACGGAGTCCATGAAGAAACCCGACGAGGAACGACTGGCACGGCTGCGGGGCCGGGGTGTGGAACTCGGGGCCTCATCGCTGCTGTCCTGAGACGCCGGGCGTGACTGCGAACTGTCCGTCGTAGGCCGGCTCGTGGCTGACCAACGTGGGTCCGCCTCGGTGCGCGGTGTCACCCGGGAGACATCCCGGGCGCTGTCCTGGCCAGTAGGAGAACCCGGCGTACGACTCGTACCAGCCGTGCTGGTTCCCCGTGATGCTGCTGTCGGGCTGGTTGCCCAAGGCTGTCGGGCACTGGCGTCGACTAACGACTGCCCACTGCGCGTCCTCGATGTCCCGGGCGATTCAGGGCGCACATCCTGCGTGGTGACGTCCTCGTCGGGAGTGGATGTCAGCATGGCGAGCACGCGATCGATTGCCTCCTGGCTCGGCAGACCATCGGCGTCGATGCCAGCTGATCTCAGGCTCAGGAACTCATCCATGGCGGTCTGTTGTGCCTTAGACCTGGAGGACTGTTGTTCGGTGTCCGGACCGGTTTCATTTCGCCCGTCAGACCAATCCATGGTCCTCCTCCTCTCAGTCGCCGACAAGTCACACAATACGCCTATACGGGTTCACCAATATTTGTTGTCCGTGCCCCCACCACCATCGAAGACCTATGTGGATATTCACACCTTACGATAGCGAAGGTCGCGGCGTACAACCGAAAATCCCGAGGCTTCGTAGAGATTTCTGGCGATCGTGTTATCCCATTCGACCCAGAGGCGGATGACGGTGACTTCGCGGGTGTCCAGATAGGCCAGGCCGACGTTGAGCAAACGGCGGCCGAGACCGCTTCCAGCGTGGTCGGGATCGACTCCGAGGACGTAGACCTCACCGATGCCGTCTTCCGCTTTCGTCCAGTGGAACCCCACCATGGCGCCATCGACGTCCCGGGCGATCAGCAACCCGGCGGGATCGAACCACGGTGAGGCGATCCGGGCCCGGAAGTCGTCGATGGTCAGATGGCCTTGCTCGGGATGGGCGGAGAACACACGGGCATTGAGCTGGACGAGTTCGCCAAGGTCGTCGGGGACGTACGCCGAGATGCGCGCCGGGGAGGATGAGGTTTTGGCATTGTCCTCAAGCGGGGTGGGGGGCCTGTCCATGACGAGCAACCCGCGGACTGGCTCGAAGCCCTGGGCGGCGCAGAAGCCTTGTGCGGCGGGCAGGTCGCCGAAAGCCCACAGTTCACTATGGGGGTCCATCCGCGCCAACAGTTGTGTTGCCACATGGCGCCGGCGGTATTCCGGCCCGACGACCATCTGGGCAGAGCTATCCGACCCGACCAGAGCACAGCCCACCAGACGGCCCGCGTCGAAAGCCAACAGGTGGGTGGTCTTGTCCGGGCTGAGCGTGGCATCCTCATTGAAGGGGAAGACACCGTCGACTGTATCTGCTTGTCGAGCCAGATCCAGGACGGCCTCCCATCGGCTGGAGCCGTCTAGGGCACTGGGCGGGAGGTCTTCTGCTGAGACGGGGATGTCGTTTCCCTCGATGATGAGCATGACTCTATTTTGCCGTGAATCGGTACCCGACGTTTCGTACTGTCCCAATCAGGGACTCATGTTCGGAGCCGAGTTTGGCGCGCAAGCGGCGCACGTGGACATCGACAGTCCGTGTGCCTCCGTAATAGTCGTACCCCCACACCTCGGTCAGCAACTGGTCGCGGGAGAAAACGCGTCCTGGGTGGGTCGCCAGATACTTGAGGAGTTCGAATTCGGTGTAAGTCAGGTCGAGCGGGGCGTGGTCCAGCCAGACGGAATAAGCGGCCTCGTCGATGACCAGTGGGCCGATGGTGATGCGGGTGTCGCCGTCGTGCCCAGGTGCGGTCAGGAGGCGCAAGCGGGCGGCCAGTTCGGTCGGGCTGATGGAGTCCATGAGGAAGTCCTCACATCCCCAATCGCGCGAATATAGCGTCAACCCGCCCTCGGCGAGAAGGGCCACCCGGGGTACAACAACTCCTGCTGTTTTGAACATCTGGCAGAGGGTTTTAGCAGAACTCACGTCAGTACGAGCGTC
The DNA here is from genome assembly GCA_009779115.1 of Propionibacteriaceae bacterium. Lineage (GTDB taxonomy): Bacteria > Actinomycetota > Actinomycetes > Propionibacteriales > Propionibacteriaceae > WQYJ01. The sequence continues at coordinate 5,834 of WREX01000038.1, read as the reverse complement.
GATCAGGACGATGTCACACGCCGCCGACGCGCTCAGGACCTGATCCTTGGGGGTCTTGGTCACGACCTGGTGGGGCAGCAGTGTCAGGGGCAGAAAGAGGGGGGCCTTGCTGGGTGTGATCAGCAAGACAACAGCCATCTCTCCTCCTCCTTAACCTTTGGGTGGAAGACTACCCGGATCCACCGATTCATGGCTACTGTGCGGGCAGTGTCCTGCGTCAGAAATTCGGTGGTTCAATGATTCGTTGTCTGGGGCCGGGTTGGCAAGGCGGAGGAGGGAGCGATGGTGGACCCATCGTGACCGACGACAACGCAGTCCAACGTGGGTCCAGGCAGCGAATCATCAACCGAATCTCTGACGCGGGACACTGAGTGGTGGCTACACTGATGGGATGGCGACGTTCAGCTTCTGGATGATGGTGGTCCTCATCGGTCTGATCGGCGTGGGTGTGGTTTTGTGGCTGGTCTCGCTGTTCATCCGACGCGACACGAAGGAGAAGGATGACGTTTGAGATCGATTCCCGGCTCGACCCGCGACTGCTGGGCCTGGCGTGGATGCTCGGGCACTGGGAGGGCGCTGGCAATGGACATCATCCCGGCGGCGAGGACTTCACGTACTCGGTGACAGCGGATTTCACGGAGAATGGCGGCTCGTACCTGCATTACATCATGCAATGGTTCTCCACTGACGACCAGGGGCGTCCGGTCACGTCTCTGGGCATGGAGACGGGGTTTTGGCGTCCGGATCCCGACGGCGGGCTCGAGGTGCTGATCGTCCATCCGGAGGGGATCGCCGAGATCTACGTCGGCACCATCGAGGGGGCCAAGATCGAACTCACCACTGACGTTGTCGCTCGCACTGTGTCTGCTGACATTCCCGCGACGGGCGGGCACCGGTTGTACGGAAATGTCGAGTCGGACCTGTTGTTCGCCTACGACCGCGGGACGGCCGAGCATGATCTCCAGCCGTACTTGTGGGCTCGACTGGCCCGGGCCTGAGCCGACATGAGTGCTGTCCTCGTCGACACTGGGATCGACCGGGGGATGCCCTGGCATTACGGCGATCCGCTGGGCGAGCAGCGCCGGCTCGAAGATGGCACCGGCGTGGTCGACTTGTCAGTACGAGAGGTGGTACGGCTGACCGGTCACGGTCGCGACAAGGTTCTTCACCTGCTCGGCACCCTGACAAGGACTGATTTACAGCTTGGTGAGACCGCTTCCACGTACGTCCTCGATGCCAAGGAGCACATTGTATTGTTTCTGGCCCTGGTGAATAGCGGGGATGCCCTGTGGGGATGGACCGAACCCGGGTACGGCCAGGCTCTTGTCGACCGTCTCAACCAGACGCGGCTGCCGGTCGAGGTGGCACCCGAACTGCGTCCAGATATGGCCGTGGTGTGGGTCGGGCATGGCGTGCCGGGTCACGCACCAGGATGTGGTATTCGCTCGGGCCCACCCGACTGTTTGGGCGGATCGGAGGTATTCGTCCCCCGGGATGAGGTCGAAGCTGTGCTCGATTCCGGAGTTCGAGCGGGGTCCTGGGCCTACACCGCCCGCCGGATCGCTGCTGGTGTTCCCCGGTTCGCAGTGGACACCGATAGCTGTACCTACCCCGATGAGCTTGGGGTGCCGTATCGGAAACTGGCGTGCGATGAGGAGCGTGATCGTGACGCACCACCCAGGCGGCTGGTCCGTCTGCATCTGGATGGGTCTGACGAAGTTTTCTTGGAGCCCGGGGTACCGCTGGTTGTGGCGTCTTCACCGCACACGCAGGTTGGGGTCCTCGGTTCCATGGCCTATCACTATGAATGGGGGCCCATCGGGCTCGGCCTTGTCCAGCGGGAGGTCGTCGCTGGATCAACTCTTATTGCCAACGGAGTGGCCGCGCGCGTCGAAGCACTCGTGAGTGGCGGGCTCTGACAGGGGATTCGGGGTCAGTTCTTCTCCGGGGTCAGTTCTTCTCCGGGGTGAACTCGTTCTCATAGGACGTGCCCCGGGCGCGGTCCCAAGACTCGTGGATTTCGCGTTCGGCATGGGCGCGGCCCACCCAGATGGCTCCTTCGACGGATTTGCCTGGTTCGAGGTCCTTGTAGACGGAGAAGAAATGCTCGATCTCCAGTAGGGTCAGGTCTGGCAGGTCGGTCAACTCGCGCACATTGGCTTGGCGCTGGTCGGCAGTGGCGATGCATAAGACTTTGTCATCCCCGCCTTTTTCATCGGTCATACGGAACATCCCGATCGCCCGGCACTCGATGAGCGCTCCGGGGAAGGTGGGTTCCTGCAGGATCACCATCGCGTCGAGCGGGTCTCCGTCCTGGCCCAGGGTACCTTCGATGAAGCCATAGTCGTTGGGGTATTGCGTCGATGTGAACAAGGTACGATCCAGCCGGATGCGCCCTGTGTCATGGTCCATCTCGTACTTGTTCTTGGTTCCCTTCGGAATCTCGATGGTCACGTCAAAACGTAGGACTGGCTCCATGTGAGGGGCCTTGAAACTGGCCACTTTGCCTCCTTGCGATTCTTTCGATATCAGTGTGATGTCCCCAGGCGCGGGAGATGACGAGTGTTGCCCCGTCAACTGTGTGACAGTCTAGCGTTTCCGTAGTCCCCGCGGTCGATAAAGAAAGTGAGTGGACGAAATTGTTGCTGATACGAGTAGTGAGGGGCATGTGCTCACACCTGGTAAATAACGAAACTTGTCGACTTTTCGTACCCCACCGATCTCGCTGTGAGGCAGTTCAATAACTGTTTCCACGCAGTGATGGTGATCAGGCTGTCTGCCGAGGTTATGTGGATGATTAACGTCGGATACAGTAAGGTCGTCCATGACTCCATCGACGTACTCGACCCACTTCTGGCATGGATTCCATACAATCAATATTCGGAGAATTTCGAGCGGAAAACACACAATGGGTACGCTCCAGTTTGGCGAACGGTGATTTGTCTACATCCGGGTACAGTACGAGGTTGTGCGGGTTGTCCGCCGTGAGGGGGTTTGTAGTTTGTGACTAGTGTGCGAGAGGGATTGATGACGTCAACGGATAGTAGCTTGATGATGGTGGTGTATGGTACGCGGCCGGAGGCGATTAAGTGTGCTCCGATTATTCATGCGTTGCGAGGGTCGGTCGGTTTGCGGTGTTGTGTGGTGTTGACGGGTCAGCATCCTGATATGGTGCAGCCGATTCATGACGGGTTTGGGATTCGTGAGGATGAGAATCTCGATATTTTTTCGCATGGGCAAAGTCTGGCGCAGATCGCTGGGAAGACGATGACGCGTTTGACCCCGGTGTTGCGTCAGCATGGCCCGGCTGCGGTTCTTGTGCAGGGGGACACTACCTCGGCGTTGGCTGCTGGTTTGGCTGCTTTTTATGAGGGTGTTCCGGTTGTTCATATTGAGGCGGGTTTGCGTACTGAGTCCATCACGTCTCCGTTTCCGGAGGAGGGCAACCGGCGGCTGTTGTCCCACATTGCGACCTTGCATTTGGCGGCGACTGCGGGTAATCGTGACAATCTGTTGAGGGAGGGTATTGCGCAGTCGAACATTTTCGTGACGGGTAATCCTGTCATTGATGCGCTGCATTTGGCGGTGGCGACTCCTGGCCCGGTCAAGGATCCCGTGGTTGCTGACTTGGTGTCCAGTGATCGAACCCTTGTTTTGGTGACGTCTCATCGTCGTGAGTCGTGGGGGGAGCCGATGCGCGATATTGCGCAGGCTCTGCGGCGGTTGGCCCTCCAGGAAGTGGAGACGACGTTCATTTTTCCGTTGCATGCTAATCCTGTTGTGCGCGACTATTACGTGCCTGTGCTCGCTGATGTGGCGAATGTGGCGTTGGTGGAGCCGTTGGAGTATTTCGACTTGGCTAAGCTCATGGCTCGTGTGAAGATCGTTCTGACTGATTCGGGTGGTATCCAGGAAGAGGCTCCTGCTTTGGGCAAACCAGTCTTGGTGTTGCGACAGGACACTGAACGTCCGGAGGGTGTCGTGGCCGGGACGGCTGAATTGGTCGGGCATGACCCGGACTTGATCGTACGCCGGGCCACTGAACTGTTGCACGATCCTGCCGAATGGTCCCGGATGGCTCATGCCGTGAACCCGTACGGCGACGGTCACGCCGCCCAACTGACCATCGCAGCACTCCGTACCTGGTTAGCATCCGGAGCAACAGTCGAGGGTCTCACATCCTAGTGAAGTGAACATGACGGACAGACACCACACACCCGAAGAGGTGGCGCTTATGGACGCGGACGTTGCTGAAGCGGAACGCGGCTATTCGCTGGAGTTTTTGCGGTCTCGTCGTCGTGTTTGTGGGCAGCCCTTGGAGATAGGTGATGATGCGGCGACTGCGCTTCAATTCCGGCTCGATCCTGATCGTGTGGTGGCACTCGATTCTTTGGCGAAGCGAGACAAGGAATCAAGCTAGGTGAATGGCATGTCCAAGCAGCAGCGGGCCTCGAAAGCACTCATCATCGCGGGGAATGTGTTTCTGGCAGCAGCGCTTCTCAGCCTCGTCGTACTGATGATCAACTGCGTGGTCCTGTGGCATAACTATCCTGCGATCAAGGACATGACTTCTTTCCCGTTGACCGCAGAGATCGAATTGACGGCAATCATCTACATGATGTGGACTGTCCCGCTGGTCATCATTGGGGTTGTACTTCGGGTGATAGGGGCAAAGAGAGTCCGTCCACCGCGCGCATAGTGCCAACAGTCGTATGACCGTCTACAACCTCGTCGGCACCGCCAGCGGTTCCCGAATGGCGCTCAAACTCGGCAACCACTTCATCCGTACTGTGTTCCTCATCGCCGTGGTCGTCTGTCACAGGGGAGGGTACGGATTTCTCCCGCGCCCCCGCTGCTCATGTCGGCGACGGTCGAATGTTGAGCCAGTGGTGACGGTCGAAATCGCCGACGTAAGGGCGCTTGGCTAAATAACGACAATAAGTTGTACGGCGTTGGTATGTCAGGGACGATGGTCCGTCAAATCCAAGATCTTCTCAAGCGGAACAAGGGTCTAGACATCAGCAACATGCAGCGGTACTGCCCTATCATTGCCAAGGCTCTGGGTTGGCCTGGCGCGTGAGTCATGCCCAGGGACAGGAAGCCGTCAGAAGGAGTGCTGCTGCGCCTCGTTCTCGGAGGTTTCCTGTCCACGCCAGGCTGCCATTCCAGTCTGTCAAATGCCCTCCGACCAGCCACACTTCAATCCAGGTCAAGTGATCTGGTCTACCGGGGGCATCGGTGATGTAGTAGGACGGCGAGTAAGGATCGCTCTCTGCTCTCGGCAACTGATAGGTGACAACCCACCATTCGTGGCCCTTCTCCAATCCATCACCGATTTTGACCTGTGCACCGACTAGTTCCTGTTGCGTGATATCGGAGAATCCCCACGTGTCGATGATTTTCTGCTTGGTCGATGGTGTCAGTTGGCCGCACCCGAGGTCCCTTGTGATGACGGTGTTGCTGGTTGCAATGATTGGTTGTATTGGTTCCTGTGTCTGGTCAGCCGACGAGCAACCGGACAAGAACGATAGTCCGGTTAGGCAGACGGCGCCTAACAACACGGAAAAAAGCTTTCTCATATCAAGAGTATGCCAGACCATCCTGAGAAACTGTATCCGTTCAACGCATGCGTAGCACCGACGAGTGTGCGGTACGGATTTCTCCCGCGTACCCGCTGTAGTTCACCACACTGACACAGTCATGACGAGCCACCCGAGTTCAATTTTGAAGTGCAACGGTGACGCCGGGTATTGATTTTAGTTGGTTCGTGAGGTAACGGGATTCAGACGAGGGACCAGGCGTTGTCGGCGGTGATGCTGACGGAGCGGGCGCCG
>WREX01000037.1 GCA_009779115.1 Propionibacteriaceae bacterium | reverse complement strand
GGGTGTCACCCAGCAACGCCGTCGTGGGGTCTATCTGGACTTCACCGACGCGCTGGCGAGATTGGGCCGCAAGGCCGTCGAGGAGAAGTACGGCAACCTGTTCGATATGTACGCCCAGATCACTGGTGAGGATCCGTACCAGACCCCGATGCGGATCTATCCGGCCGTGCACTATGTCATGGGTGGGCTGTGGGTCGACTACGATCTTCAGAGCACGATCCCCGGGTTGTACGTGTGCGGCGAAGCCAACTTCTCTGATCACGGCGCCAACCGCCTCGGCGCGTCGGCCCTGATGCAAGGCTTATCGGACGGCTATTTCGTCCTGCCGAACACGATCAACGACTATTTGGCCGCCGGTCCGTTCGAGAAGATCGACGACTCCACTCCCGGCGCCGCGGACGCATTGGCCGAAGCCCAAGAGAGGATCGAGAGGATGTTGGCCGTCAAGGGCACCCGTTCGGTCGACTCCATCCACCGCGAACTCGGCGCGATCATGTGGGAGTACTGCGGCATGGAGCGCACCGAAGAGGGCCTCCAGATCGCCATCGACAAGATCCGTGCCCTACGCGAAGAATTCTGGACCAACGTCAAGGTCACCGGTGTGAACGAGGACTTCAACCAGACTCTGGAGCGCGCAGGACGACTGATCGACTTCATCGATCTGGGAGAACTGATGTGCATCGACGCCCTCCATCGGCGTGAGTCCTGCGGCGGGCACTTTCGCAGGGAGTCGCAAACCGAGGACGGCGAGGCCTTGCGTCACGACGACGAGTACGCCTATGTCGCCGCCTGGGAGTACACGGGGGACGGGGAGAAACCGATCCTTCACAAAGAACCGCTGGTCTATGAGGCCATCGAGTTGAAGCAACGGAGTTACAAGTGAAAATCACGCTGAAGATTTGGCGTCAAGCCAACAAGAACACTGCAGGATCGATGCATTCCTATCAGCTGGATGATGTCTCCGAGGAGATGAGCTTCCTAGAGATGCTCGACTTGCTCAACGAACACCTCACGGCGACCGACGAGGAGCCTATCGCCTTCGATTACGACTGCCGCGAGGGTATCTGCGGCATGTGCGGCATCGTCATCAACGGTTCGCCCCACGGCCGCTACGAATCCCCGGTGCCCACGACCACCTGCCAACTGCACATGCGCAATTTCCATGATGGAGACGTCATCGAGGTTGAGCCATGGCGGGCCGGGGCGTTCCCGGTGGTCAAGGATCTGGTGGTCGACCGCTCGGCCTTCGACCGGATCATCCAGGCCGGCGGCTTCATCTCGGTCAACACCGGTGCGGCTCCGGAAGCCCACTCGACTCCTGCACCGAAACGCCTGGCTGACCGGGCTTTCGACGCCGCCACCTGTATCGGTTGCGGCGCCTGTGTGGCTGCCTGCCCCAACGGGTCGGGAATGCTGTTCACGTCGGCGAAAATCACCCACCTGGCCAATCTTCCCCAAGGCCAGCCGGAACGTCACCGGCGCGTCAAGGCCATGGTCGCCGCTCACGACGAGAACGGGTTCGGCGGGTGCCAGAACATCGGCGAATGCGCTGCGGTCTGCCCGAAGGAGATCCCCCTGGAGTCCATCGCCCAACTCAACCGCGACTTGATCGTCTCTTTGTTCAGAGGAGACGGAAAGGCGGAGTGACCGGGGCCGTACCCGACGACGTTCCTTGTGACCACAGTCGTGTGTCTGTACTGCTCTCACGTACTGATACCTGCCCTCAGGCCGGCCAAACGTGGTTAAGTGAGGACATGCAGACTGTCGATTTTTGGTTCGATCCCTATTGCCCGTGGGCCTGGATGACTTCGCGTTGGATGCTCGAGGTCGTCAAAGTCCGTGATGTCACGCTGAAGTTCCATGTCATGAGCCTGGCCGTCCTCAACGAGGGGCGTGAGGAATTGCCAGCAGACTACAAACAACGCATGGCCACGCAGGCATGGTACGGCGCACGTGCCGCCATCGCGGTCGAACAGCGTTACGGGCAAGAAAAGCTGTCCGATTTCTACACGGCCCTGGGCACCCGGTACCACCCGCTCAAAGAACCAAGAGAGCCTGAGACAGTACGAGCGGCACTGGCCCAGGTGGGGCTCGACGAAACCATCGCCGACGGTTGCACGAAGACCGACTGGGACGAGGCCCTGCGCGTCAGCCACCATGAGGGCATGGACCCGGTGGGGATGGATGTCGGCACCCCAGTGATCCGGATCGGTGAGATGTCGATCTTTGGACCAGTCATCTCACCCGCTCCGAAAGGCGAAGAGGCAGGCAAGCTCTTCGATGGCGTCCTGGGTGTGATGGCGTACCCAGGTTTCTTCGAGCTGAAACGTACTCGTACCGTGGGGCCAATTTTCGACTGACCAGGCGCTTGGTGATGCGCTGTCATGCGCTCGATCAGGCATTTCTAAGTGGCGCGGCTGAGCGCTCATATGGCAGAATGTCAGATTGTGCTCGTACGGCCCCTGCCACAGGGGGGTAGCCTGCGGGCCGTCTCGGATCGAGAACCAAGGTGACCTGTGGCACCCGGAGGTATCTACCATGAACCAGCTTATTTCTGCGGTGAACGCGGAGTCGCTACGCGACGACACTCCTGACTTCCGTCCGGGAGACTCAGTCAAAGTCCACGTGCGAGTCGTTGAAGGCAGCCGTTCCCGTATCCAGATTTTCGCTGGTGTCGTGATCGCCCGTACGGGTTCCAGTGTCCAAGAATCTTTCACAGTACGCAAGGTCTCCTTCGGGGTTGGGGTCGAGCGTACCTTCCCGCTGCATTCTCCGATCATCGACCACATCGAGGTCGAGCGTCGCGGTGATGTACGCCGGGCCAAGCTGTATTACCTGCGCGGGTTGCGTGGCAAGGCGGCCAAGATCAAGGAGAAGCGCTACGTCTGAGGCGACTCCCGCCTCAGATGAGGCCACGATGGAGAGCGAAGAAGAAACTGCCCCGGCGAAAAAGTCTCGACCGCAGCGCAGCAAGCCTCGGGCCGTCTTGCGGTGGCTAGGAGAATTCGCGATTTATATGGTGGTGGCACTGCTCGTCGTGGTCCTCGTCAGACTCTTTCTCATCCAACCCTTCCTTGTTCCTTCCGGTTCGATGGAACAAACCCTTGAGGTCGGCGACACGATCCTGGCGTGGAAGCCCGGAGAGCCCCAACGCGGCGAAATCGTCGTTTTCCGCGATGACTTGTCGTGGCTCGGGCCTGCCGATCCGGCCCCGGATTGGAAGCAATTCTTGTCCTGGATCAAGGTCTTGCCGCCGCAAAATGAACAGTACCTTGTGAAAAGGTTGATCGGCTTGCCAGGCGACCACGTGACCTGTTGCGATGCGTCTGGGCGGATCTCTGTCAATGGCCATCCTTTGGAGGAATCGCAGTATCTGTTTCAGACCGGGACCAACCAAACCGTAGCTCCGTCCACGGACAGTTTCGACATCGTCGTGCCCGCCGGACATGTCTTCGTGATGGGGGATCACCGAAACGAGTCGGCGGATTCCCGCTACCACATGTGTTCGGGACCGACCCCGACTCCTGATTTGGCCTTTCCGAGCATCGATGCGATCCAGGGGCGGGCTTTCGCCATCATGAGACCGGTGTCGAGGATTCGTACGTTCTCCATACCCCCAACCTTCGCGGACGTGCCTGGTCCGACCGGATCGCCCCCGTCAGTGAACACTGTGCAATGGACCTGTCCTCTTGGCAGCATATGAGCAGATGTTGGCGGCGGCTGGTTTAGGGCCGGTCGCAGGGGCCGACGAGGCTGGCAGAGGTGCTTGCGCCGGGCCGCTGGTCGCGGCAGCCGTCATCTTGTCCGAAGAACCCGAGCATGACATTGCGGGGTTGGACGACTCCAAGGCTCTTAGCCATGGGCGCAGGGCGAGTCTTCTCCACGTGATTCTCCAGCATGCTGTCGCCGTGTCATGGGTCGTGGTCGAGGCCCGCGAGTGCGACCGCATGGGGCTGCAAGCGGCTAATCTCCACGCGCTCAGGCAAGCTGTTCTCGGGTTGCGTGTGACTCCTGGATTCGTGATCACCGATGGGTTTGCCGTCGACGGCCTCCCGGCCCCCACCGTGGGGATGTGGAAAGGCGACCAGGTCGTACCCTGTGTGTCCGCCGCGTCGATCGTCGCCAAGGTCATGAGGGACACCATCATGGATGAACTGGACCTGCTCTATCCGGAATATGAGTTGTCCCAACATAAGGGCTATGCCACCGCCCGGCATCAGCGGCACTTGGACGAATTGGGGCCGTGTCCACAGCATCGGTTGAGCTATGGGAATGTGGCCCGAACCACTAGAGTGGGAGCATCATGAGCGCTGAAGACCTTGAATCCTACGAATCCGATCTTGAACTTGCCTTGTACAAGGAGTACAAGGATGTGGTCGGCATTTTTCGGTACGCTGTCGAGACGGAACGACGCTTCTACCTGTGCAACAATGTCGATGTGAAGGTACGCACCGAAGGCGGCGACATCTACTACGAGGTGTCGATGGCCGACGCGTGGGTCTGGGATATGTACCGGCCCGCTCGATTCGTCAAGACTGCCAAGGTACTGACCTTCCGCGATGTTTCCATCGAGGAGATCACCCATTCCGATCTTCAGGTCCCCGAACAGGGCTAATAACACCTCGGCTGCTGGGAGTCCTCAGCGTCCCACTCGGTCACAAAGCTTGTTACTCGCTGCGCAGTGCTTCGACGGGATCCCTGCGGGACGCGGCTGAACTGGGGATCAAACCGGCCACGAAGGTCAGCGCCATGGAGATCGCGATGAGGGCCACTCCCGCGATGGCGGGCAGTTGGGCGATGTTCTTGACCTGGGTGTAGTGATAGACGATGGGGTTGGCGATCAACGTCAAAATGAGGGTGATCACGACACCCATCGCACCGGCGACAAAACCGACGATGAGTGTTTCAGCGTTGAACACGTTGCCGATGTCTCGTTTGCTGGCCCCGAGGGCACGTAAGATCCCGATCTCTTTGCGTCGTTCGAGTACGGAGATGTACGTGATGACACCGATCATGATCGAGGACACCACCAACGAGATCGACACGAAGGCGACAAGGACTGATGTGATCTTGGAGATGATGTCGGTCACCGAACTCATCAAGGTTCCGACCATGTCGGTGTACGTGATGACCTTGCCGTCTTGGCCGGTGGCTGACATCCGGTTGTTGTACCCGTCGAGAATGTCGATGACGTGTTGCTTGGAGGTGAAGTCCTTGGGATAGATGTCGATGCTGTACGGCACGCTCGGATCGGCGTACCCAAACTGTGTCAGGTTGGAGTCCAGGGAGTTGGCCTGGTTGGAGCGCATCGACATCAGCAGCGTCGTCAACTGGTCGGAATCCATGTTGAAGTGGAAGACGTTCGACAACTGCGCCGGGTCGATGTTCATCGCGGAGGACAACTGGCTGGTCAGCTGCGACATGGTGGACTGCATGGCGACTGCCAACTGTGACTGGAGGGAGGACATGACGGCGGTCAGTGTGGACTGCAATGTCTGTTGCATGTAGCTGGCCAGCGCGCCGGCCAGTTGCTGCTGGATCGCGCCGGAGTCCATCGTCGCGGCCAGACGGGAAGAGAATTGGGCTTGCACACTGGGTTGGGAGAACCAGGTGGTGAAAGAGTCGACCACCTGGCTGACACCGGGAATCGATCCCAGGTCAGTTGGCATGCTGGTTGGCATGGCGGTCGGCTGGCTCGGTTCTGGGGTCGTGGGGAGCAGCCCCGGCAGAGTGGGAAGGGTGTTGATCAGGCTGGACAGGGCGCTGGGCAGGTCGGACGGCAGCGTGGTGGGCAGGCCGCTCGGCCAAGGGATGGTCACGTCGGTCGGCAAGCTGGTGGGCAGGCTGGTTGGCAGCGTCGTGGGCAGGCTGGTTGGCAAGGTGATGGGCAGGCTCGGCAGAGCAGTAGGCAGGCCGCTCGGCAAGCTCGTCGGTAGGCTGGTCGGCAAGGTGACCGGCAGGCTCGGCAGGCTGACGGACAAGCTGGCTGGGAGACTCAAGGACTGAGTGGGCAAGGTGGACAAGAAGCTGGACACTGGCGTGGGCAGTCCGGTCGGCAGGGTCAGCGTCACGGTGGGCGGCAGGCTCATAGTCAGCGTGGTGGGCAGGCTGGCTGGGGATGACGCTGGGGCTGCTGGGGATGCCGGGGTTGTCGGCGTGCTGGTCGGAGCCGAAGCTGATGGTGTGGGCGTCGATGACGGCGGGGAGCCGAACAAGGTGATGGCCATGGATGGCAGAGGTGTGCTGGACGCGCCGATGGTCGCAGTCGTGGTCGTCGATGGGGAGGAACTCGGGGCTGCTGAGATCGTCGGGGTTACCGTACCGGCGGAAGGAGACGAGGAAGCTGCCGAGCTGGGATCCGGTGTCGTGGTGACTGATGATCCGGCTGTGGGTGTTGTGGTGGGCGATTGAGTTGGCGTGACCGTGCTGGGCAACGGCGTGCTGGTGGTTGTCGTGGCCGACGATGACGGACTGGACGTGGATGTTGGCAGGCCGGTGGGTGTGGTGAGGGATGTCGGTGTGGTCGACGAACCGGGGCTGACGCTGGATGTCGGCGTGGCTGTGGGAGTCATGGCCGACGACGGGGCACCGAACAAAAGCGGTGCGCTCGATGATGGTGCTGTCCCGGGCGATGGCATGGCCGAGGATGCCGTACTGGTCAAAGACGACGGTGTGGATGAGGATGGGGGTCCCGTGGTGCCGGATGACGATCCGGTGGGGGCCGAGGTGGACGCGGGCGGTGACGTGGCCGGAGGACTGCTGCCAGACGCAGAGGGGCTCGGCAGGGTGCCCACAGTGTCGTTGAGGTAGTCCGCCAGGGTCTGGGATATCAGGGAGCCCAGCGCGTTGGGCGAGACCGAGACATTGAGCCCACTCATCAGTGAGGTCAGGTCAGGAGGTGGCACCGCCGGCATGCTCGACGCGAGGGAACTGAGGTTCATCGACGGCAGACTGGGGGAGAAGTTGTTGAGGTTGGCGCTGAACAGTTGGGCCATGGCGTCCGGGTCGACATTCAACAAGGAGGAGAAGTCGAAGGATGACAAGGAGGGATTCGCCTGTTCTTCGGCGAAGGTCTTGCCCGAGAGGACGTTGACATCGGGGGTGGCGAGCTGTTGCTTGACGATCGGCGACGCGGCCCCTTCGCTCATCAGGTGGGTGACCAGGCTGGAGGGATAGTACAGTCCCGGGCTCAGCATGGTGGTCGTGGACGACGGATCGGGGCGGGCCACCCCGGCGACCTTGAGCGGCTCGCCATTCGCGACGGCATTCTTCATCCAGGTTTGGTCGGTGCTCTTGTCGGTCCACACTTGGTACGTCGGGTCGTACTGGTAGAAATCCTGGGCGGGGACGACGCTGAATTTGACGGCCATCAGTTCGTCGTACGTGAAGGAGAGGGTGTCTGTCGGTGTCGTGATGGGTTTGTTCTGGGCCATGTTGGTGACCATCTGCTCCAACTGGTCGGGGTTGCGCAGGCCCATGGCGTACAAGACGAAATCGGAGACACCGCCCGAACTCGACAAGACCAGCATGCATTCGTTACTGTTCGTCGGCCAGTGCCCGGCGAGGACGTCGTACTGCCCGTTGACCAGGCCCATGTCGTCGGGCAAAGAGGAGAAGACGTTGGCGGACATGCCCATCGAGAGCAGGGAACTGGAGGATGTGGTGTTCATGCCCAGCGCGGAAAAGACTGCGTTGGGGTTGACCTGGCGTACCGACTCGTTGGTATCGGTGGAGAAGATTTGGGGGGTGACATTGTAGTTGTACTGGATGGAGTTGACGTACTGCGAGATTCCGGACGAGTCGGAATCGAGGTACGTCTTCAGCGAGGCGAGGTCATTCGATCCGACATGGGAGAACATCTTGGCGAGAGTCTTGACTTCGTGGACCTCCCCGCCCGAGGTGGACGACGACGAGTCGTCGGGCGAGGAGTTGGAACCGGTCAGGAGGCTTGTCAGGTCGATTCCCTGCGTCTGGATGGTCAGTGGGTAGAGCGACAACGTGTCTTCTTCAACCGAACGAATGTAGGCATTAATGCCGTTGGCCAGGGCGAGGATGGTGGCGATGCCGATGATGCCGATCGAGCCCGCGAAGCTGGTCATCAGCGTGCGGCCCTTCTTGGTCATCAGGTTGGTGAAGCTCAGCGCGATCGCCGTGAGGAAGCTCATCGACGTGCGCCGCGCCTCCTTAGCTTGTCGGCGGTCGGCCAGGGGAGTGTACGGGCGGGTGTCGTCGACCACGTTGCCGTCCCTGAGCGAGACGATGCGTGTGGCGTACTGCTGGGCCAGTTCCGGATTGTGGGTCACCATGATGACTAACCGGTTGGCCGCGATCTGCTGCAAGAGGTTCATGACCTGGACACCGGTCTTGGAGTCCAAGGCGCCGGTTGGCTCGTCGGCGAGCAGGATTTCCGGGTCGTTGATCAGAGCCCGGGCGATGGCCACGCGCTGCATCTGCCCGCCGGAGAGCTGGTTGGGCAGCTTGTTCATGTGCTCGGTCAAGTCCACGTCTTGAAGCGCTTGCTTGGCTCTTTGGGCTCGCTCGGCCGCGCCGACACCGGACAAGGTGAGCGCCAATTCGACGTTGGCCAACACTGTTTGGTGGGGGATGAGGTTGTAATTCTGGAAGACGAAACCGATGCGGTTGTTGCGGTAGGTGTCCCAGTCGCGGTCCTTGTATTCACTGGTCGAGACTTGGTCGATGACCAGATCGCCGGAATCGCAGTGGTCGAGACCACCGACGATGTTCAGCAGCGTGGTCTTGCCGGATCCCGACGGGCCGAGGACCGCGACGAATTCGTTGTCACGAAAGGTGATGGTGACTCCGTCGAGCGCCGCCTGAGTGAAAGTCCCTGTGTGGTAAGTCTTGCGGACCTCGTCAAGATGGAGCACAATCGCCCTTTCCCCGAGCACTCATACTGCGTGAATGCAAGAATTTCATTGTACCGCGTGTGGGATTTCGGCATGCTATTGCGACGACAATCACATGATGCACCGCATGGTGGGTGCCCGTGCGTCACGTGTTCTTGCCCGCGAAACCATGATGAACAGAAGGCCTCGACGAGACTCAGAATTGTTGCCCGCTGGGTGGCGACTCGGGTGTTCGTGGGATTGCTTGAGTGGCGAAGTATTGTCCCTTTTTTCTCGTCCGGTGTCATTTTCGGGGCAAATGTGGAGAACTCACACCCATTCTCGTGACCCTGTGGATGGCTGTCATCGCGAACCCGTTGCTGAGAACTGTCCCGGGCGGAGGTGAACCATGGATGAGCGTGTGTCGGTGGGAAAGATGGGCGAAGATCTCGCCGTGTCCTATCTCCAGGGTCTGGGCTGGCGGATCGTGGAGCGGAATTGGCGTTTCTCCCGCGTGGGGGAGATCGACATCGTTGCCGTGGAGCCCAGCCGGGGTCGGGGGACACTGGTCTTCTGCGAGGTGAAAGCCAAGTCTGGAACCGGGTTCGGAGAGCCACTGGAAGCGATTACACAGGCCAAGCTTCGTCGCCTGCACCGCCTGGCCTGCCTCTGGATGACCAGTCACGACACGGGATACGACAAGGTCCGGATCGACGCCATCGGCGTCCTTGCTCCACCGGGCGGGGTCGCCACCCTGACTCACGCGAAAGCAGTACGGCTATGAGTTCGGTGTGGGGGATCGCCCGGGCTCAGTCGGTGGCCCTGGTGGGTGTGGACGCGATGCTGGTCACCGTGGAAGCGTGGACCGGATCGGGGTTGCCGCGGACGACAATGGTGGGACTGCCTGACGCTGCGCTGACCCAGGCGAAAGAGAGGTGCCGGGCAGCAGTGCTCAGTGCGGGCTATTCCTGGCCCTCCCAAGTGCTGACGATCAATCTGACGCCTGCCAGTGTCCCCAAGGCAGGGTCTCATTATGATCTGGGCATCGCGGCGGCGGTGTTGGTCACGGAGAGGGTGCTCCCTCCCGAGTGCTTAAACAAGGTTATCTTGTTGGGTGAGTTGGGTCTGGACGGCACCGTTCATCCAGTACGGGGAGTCTTGCCCGCATTGTTGGGAGCCAGACGACTGGGATTGGAGCGGGCTGTCGTCCCGGCGAGCCAGGTTGGCGAAGCCTGTCTGGTTGAAGGAGTCCAGGTTCGCGGGGTGCGCCATCTGAAGGACCTGATCGAAGTCTTGCAGGGGGGACCAGGAGTGGCGATCGAACCCGTTCGGCCAAGTGACCAGGTGTCTGTCATGGTGCCGGACCTGAAAGATGTCATCGGGTTGACTCAGGCCCGCTGGGCCTTGGAAGTCGCTGCGGCGGGGCGTCACCACGTGTATCTGCATGGTCCTCCCGGCGTTGGAAAGACCCTCTTGGCGTCGTGCCTGCCCACGATCCTGCCGGACCTGAGTGTGGCCGAGGCGATGGAAGTGGCCGCGATCCACTCTTTGGTCGACGTGACGATTGACGCCTTGCCGCACCGTCCTCCGTATTCGGCTCCTCACCATTCCACATCGGTGGCTGCGCTGATTGGAGGTGGCGCGAGGATCGCCCGTCCAGGGGCGGTGTCGCTGGCCCATCGCGGCGTACTCTTCCTCGACGAGGCTCCCGAGTTCCCGACTCAGGCGTTGGAGGCCTTGCGTACGCCCTTGGAATCCGGGGAAATCGTCCTGGCTCGCTCTCAGATGGCTGTCAGGTATCCGGCTCGGTTCCAACTCGTCCTGGCGGCCAACCCATGCCCGTGCGGGCTGGCCGCCAGTCCGAATAGCAAGTGCACGTGTTCGCCGATGGCCATTCGCAGATATGCTGCCCGGGTCTCGGGACCGATCTTGGACCGGATCGACATCCAGGCCAGGATCGTGGCTCTGCGCCAGAGCCTGTTGATGCGTGGGTTGACCGAGCCGGAGAGCTCGTCAGTCGTGGTGGAGCGGGTGTTGTCGGCGAGGATGAGGCAAGCGGCCCGTCTGAAGGACACCCCGTGGGTGACCAATGCTGAGATGCCCGGCAGGTACGTTCGTCAGGAACTGCCGTTGCCGACATCGATGAGCATCCTCGACACCGAAGTGGCGAATGGAAATCTGAGCGCTCGTGGCGTGGACAAAGTGTTGAAGGTGGCCTGGACCGTGGCTGATCTGATGGGGGCGGATCGTCCCGACGCCGACCATCTTTCGGTCGCATTGGGACTGCGACAAGGAGAGGAGATCCTGTGATGGATGGGGAACGCAGAGCCAGAATGGGTCTGGCCGCTGCCCACGACGCCGGAGATGTGGGTTTGGCGAAGTTGATCGCCGAGCAGGGAGCCGTAGATGTGTGGGAGTACCTTCGTGCCGGACACGGGAAGACCTCGATCGCTCGTCGTGCCTCACAGCTCGACGTCGATTCGTTGATGCGTCGTACTGATCAGATCGGAGCCCGATTTCTGATCCCCGGGGATGAGCAATGGCCCACGTGTCTGGGTGAACTCGAATGGAGTGAGCCGGTTGGTGGTGTGGGTGGGGTACCACTGGGATTATGGGTGGCAGGACCCGCGAATCTGGCCGAAACCTCGTCGCTGGCCATGGTGGGTTCCCGGGCGAGTACGGCCTATGGTGAGCATGTGGCTGCCGATTGGGCCGTGGGGATCGCTGAGCATGGGTATTGTGTGCTGTCTGGCGGGGCCTATGGGATCGATTCCTGTGCCCATCGTGGCGCGCTTGCCGCAGGCGGGGCGACTGTGGCCGTCATGGCGGGTGGCTTGGCCCAGTTGTACCCTGCGGGGAACTCGGTCTTGCTGGAAAAGATCCGTGACAGTGGTGCGGTGGTCAGTGAGCATCCCCCGGACCGACCGCCTTCGCGAGCGAGGTTCCTTGTTCGCAACAGGCTGATCGCCGCGTTGGCCAAGGCAACGGTCATAGTCGAAGGAGCACTGCGCAGCGGTGCCCAGAACACGGTGAGCTGGGCCTTGTCGCTCCAGCGCCCAGTTCTGGCCGCTCCGGGGCCTGTCACTTCGGCCATGTCGGTGACCCCCCATCGGCTTGTCCGCAGTGGTCAGGCCACCCTCGTGACCAACGTGGAGGATATCCTCACCAGTGTCGAACCGCTGAAATCAGCAATTCCGGATTACCCTCGTGAAGAACCCACTGCGATGGATGGACTCACTCCAGACTTGGCACAGATCTGCGAGTCCCTCCCAGCCCGCCGAAGTGCCAGCGTCGACGAACTGTGCGCTGTGACTGGTGAATCAGCCTGGTCGTTGATGGTCAGTTTGGGAAGACTCAAACAGATGGGTTTCGTGGCAGAAGTCTCGCCCGGAATGTGGCGAGTCAGCACTCGTCCACCTCAGACAACCGGGTCCGGTCAGGATGCTCTGATCAGTCCGCCGTCGTAGGTGAGCCGTCCGTCCCAGAAAGTGGCCAGCACTGGGTCGGGAAGGTTCATGCCATCGTAGGGGTTGTTGCGTCCCAGGGTGACTGCGGTGTTCTTGTCCACGACCGCCCTGCGGGTGGGGTCGATCAGGACTAGGGTGGCTGGTTCTCCAGGGGTCAGCGGGCGGCCCTGGCGAGTGGAGATCTGCCCGATGCGGGCCGGGGCTTCGGACATCCGGTCTGCCACACCGGCCCAGTCGAGCAGTCCGGTCGTGACCATTGTTTCGATGACCACACCCAGTGCCCATTCGAGCCCCACCATGCCCGGCTTGGCATCCGGAAATGGTTTGTCCTTGTCAGAAGGTAGATGAGGGGCATGATCGGTTCCAACCACATCGATCGTTCCATCGGCGAGGGCTTGGCGCACGGCCTGACGGTCTTCGTTCGATCTGAGAGGGGGGTTGACTTTGAAGCGGGTGTCGCCGCCGTGCAAGAGATCAGAACCGAGGAGAAGGTGGTGCGGGGTTACCTCAGCCGTGACCGGGATGCCACGGGCTTTGGCCCAGCGCACCACGTCCACTGACTCCGCGGTTGAGATGTGACAGATGTGGATATGGGCTTTGGTGTCGAGGGCTAGTTGGACGTCGCGGGCCACAATCGTCGCTTCGGCTGACCAGGGCCAGAACGTCTCGTCGGCGGACTCGGGCACACATGCCTGGGTCCCCGCCAGGTTGTGGTCTTGGCAGTGCTGGGCGACCACGCCTGAGAAAGCGCTCACCTGGACTAGGGCTCGTCTCATCAGACCTGCGTCCATGACACAGCGACCATCGTCGGAGAAGTGGGTGACCCCCTCGGTATGCATGCCGGTGATGTCGGACAGTTCTGTCCCGTTCAAGCCGCGCGTGATCGCGCCCACGGGGATCACTTCGGCCGATTGGCCACTGGCCAACTGACGGATGTGGCGTACTGCTTCCGCCGTGTCGGTGACCGGATCGGTGTTCGCCATGGCGAAAACAGCAGTGAAGCCGCCACGTGCTGCAGCCGACGTCCCCGAGGCGATCGTTTCCGCAGGATGGGGACTGGGCTCGCGCAAGTGGGTGTGCAGATCGACCAGCCCGGGCAGGGCCATCAGACCATCCGCGTCAATCACGCGGGGATGGACCAGCGCATCCGGTTCGACCAGGTGAACTCCATGGATGCCGAGTTTTGTCCCTGCGCCTGAAGGGAGGCGGACATTGGCGATGAGCAGATCTTCCACGTCATTCCTTTCACGGACGGGCATCCAGGGCTTCATCGTACACACGTGTTGTCCAGACAGTGCACGAGAATACCGGGCCTGTGCGTCACACGGACCGGTCAACCCTGCTCCAGTGCCCAGGGCTGGATGCCGAGTACCACACTAGCGTTTCGCGGATGACCAGGACTGATGCCACCACTGTTGGGAACACGTGACGATTCTGGCCATCATCCCACACGTCACAGTAATGATTGATCCGGAAGATCGTTGAATTTTGTCGTACCTTCGTGATTGAGTAGGGGTTGGAAGGAGTGCGATGAAGAAGGTGACACTGGGCGCCGGCGAGGTCACAGCTGAGATCTGGAGCCGTGGTGCGGCTGTCAACGACTTTCGCATGCCCGACCGGGCTGGCCGAGTCGCTTCGGTCATCCTGGGGTACGACCATGAGGAGGATCGCGTGGCGGGTGCCGGGTATCTGGGTGAGATCTGCGGTCCCTTCGCCAACCGCATCGCCGCGGGTGGCTATGTCATCGACGGCGTGACGTACACGCCCACACTCAATGACTTGGGGACGGCCACTCTCCATGGTGGCGATCACGGCTGGAGCACCCAAGAGTGGACGGTGGTCGACGCAGACGACCACCACGTGTCCTTGCGCCTGGACTGGTCCGATCCCGACGATGGTTTCCCCGGCCCGATCCATGCCCGTGTGCAGTATCGGCTCGATGGGTGGTCATTGACCCACACGGTCAGCGCCACCGTCGACTCTCCCACCGTGCTGAATGTTGTGTGCCACCCCTACTTCAACCTGTCGGGGACGGGTTGCGTCATTGACGACCATGAGTTGACTGTCCGGGCAAGCGCCTACCTCCCCATTGATCAAGCCTCCATCCCCGTGCCGCAAGCACCCAGTCCGGTGCGGGGTTCGCCCTTCGATTTCACCACGGCTGCGCTCATCGGGTCAGCACTGGCCGATCATGACGTCCAGGTGCGCGATCACGCTGGCATCGATCATGCGTTTATCCTTGACAGTACGGGGGACAGGGAGGCCGCTCGTCTGCACCATCCGGGGACCGGGCGTACTGTGGATATTCACACTGACTATCCCGCTGTGCAGGTCTACTCAGGGCAGTTCCTCTGTGAGCCTTCCGTCAGGCATCCAACCGGGGCGGGAGCCGCTCGTACTGGGATCGCCCTGGAGACCGAGGAATACCCGGACTCCCCGCGCCGCCCTGACTTCCCATCGACGCTGGTCAGACCAGGGCAGGTCTATGCAAGGACCACAACATGGCTGTTCAGTATTCACTAACGCCACAACTTGTTGGAAGGAGACAAATGCGTGTCCACATCGGTACGGACCATGCGGGCTTCGACGTGAAGGCCGTCATCGTGCGTGTTCTGCAAGCGAAGGGGTACGACGTCGTCGACCACGGCGCCGAGGATTACGATTCGGAGGACGATTATCCTTCGTACATCATCCCCACGGCCGAGGCGGTCGTCGCCGACCCGGGCTCCCTGGGAATCATCCTGGGCGGCTCGGGAAATGGTGAGGCGATCGCGGCCAACAAGGTCCGCGGTGTCCGGGCTGCCCTGATCCATTCCAACGAGACCGCGCTCCTGGCCCGCGAGCACAACAATGCTAATGTCGCATCGCTGGGCGCCAGGATGCACAGTCGCGAGCAAGTGATCGATCTCGTCCTGGCATTCCTCGCCACTGAGTTTTCCCATGACGAACGGCACACACGCCGCATCCAAGTGATCAGTGCCTATGAGGAGTCCGTCGCGGACAGGTGAGTGGGCCCTCAGCCAGTTTCGTACTGGTTGTTCGACGTTGGACAGACAACAAGTCTGCATCGTCGTAGCGCCGGGAACGCATCATTGAACCACAGTATTTCTGTCACGGCGGTCCAGAAGGCGTCCAACAGCAGACATGGATCCATGAATTCACGGTATAGTCGGCACTGTCAGGTCTTGGGAAGTGTGTGCTGGGCAGGCACTCGTGGAGGGCTTCCAAGATGTGGATATGACCAGAGTTGTCTGGCCATTAATTAGAGACTGGGGCCTCTTGGTTTTCTGGGGAAGTGGTGGCATCATGGACCCGAGGTCACGTGCCACCATACCGGGGAGGATGGGGTTCGTTGGGGATTTCGGCATTGTAGTGGGAGTAGCTGGACATGAATTGCCTTGTGACACCCCCGCTCCCGGCGCATCAGAGTAGTGCACCGGGCGGGAACGTGAAAACGGCTTCCGACCATCTCTTCGTGGAGGCGGTCAATGGAGAGCACGTCGTCGTTCCCAATTTCCAGGACTTCTCACCTAATTACTTCATAACAAATAGCACCCACAATAATTGGGTAGTCGCAGAAAGTGTGGCCCCGCCAAGTTCCCTTGATGAACGCGGCCGGACCTGTCGAGCGGCCACCCCCGACTTCGTGACTGATTCCAAGAATTTGGAGACTCTCACGGTTGATGCCACTCTGGAACGGTGTGGCACGGGTTTCTCCG
>WREX01000036.1 GCA_009779115.1 Propionibacteriaceae bacterium | reverse complement strand
CCTTGTCGGCTCCGGCTCGCAGGAGAGCGTCGACATCGTTGGCTGAGCGTACCCCGCCGCCGACCGTCAGGGGGATGAACACCGTCTCCGCGGTTGCGGTGACAACCTGCAAGGTGGTGGCCCTGTCTTCGACAGACGCCGAGATGTCCAGGAAGGTCAGTTCGTCGGCACCCTGCTCGTAGTAGGCGTGGCCCAATTCGACTGGATCGCCAGCATCCTTCAGATGACGGAAGTTGACGCCCTTGACCACCCGGCCGGCGTCCACGTCCAGACAGGGAATGACTCGGATTGCGATAGACATAGGGTCACTCTAGTGTTCCTGGCGAAACACTGTGCGCCAGCATCCGTACCCCGGATCGACCGTCCCCGGCTCGTTTTCATCCGAAACGTCGCCGGTTCACTCCTCGTCCATGTCGACGTCGACCACTCCGCGGCGCATGGCACGGACCAGGTCGTGGCAGGTCTTGGCCAGCGGTGTGCCCCGGGTGGCGTCGGCGATCTGGCCCGCGCAGTCCACGCACTGGCGGACCCAGCGCACGAAATCACCGGCCGCCAGGCCGGTCAGGTCGACGATCTCTCCTAGGCTCGCTCCCGAGGCCCATGAGTACGCGGACTGGGCGAATCCGTAATCCAGGGGCGGCGAGGACTCCAGGCGGTGGTCGCGCTCGACCAAGCACAGGTGACGCCAGGTCTTGCGCAGGGCTTCGGCTGCCTGCGCGGAGCTGCGGTCGGGCATACGCGGGATGACGCGGCGGTCTGCTATCCGGGTCTCGTACACCAGGGTGGACAAGGTGGCCGCCAGAGCCGGGACGGTCAGGGGGGCGAAAATACCCGCCTGGATGGCTTCGGCGATCAGCAGGTCGTGGACGCCGTACAGCCTGGAGAGCATCCGGCCGGCGTCGGTTAGGCGCAAAAGACCAGTTGCCCTGCCGGTCCCACCGGTCCCGGTTTTCCCGCCGGTCCCGCTCGTCCCAGTCGCCCCGCTCTTCCCACTGGTTTCGCTCGGCCCACTGGTTTCGCTCGTCTCGCTGGTCTCGCTGGTTTTGCTCGTCTCGCTGGTTTCGCTGGTTTGGTCAGTCCTCGGTGAGGGCGTCCCAGGGTCCGAGACCTCTGGCTCCACGTACCCCAGGGACTCCAGGACCAGGCAAATGGACTCGAACTTGGCCACCAGTGTCTGGGAACGGGGCTTGCCACCGGCGAATTCAGAGTGGAATTGGGCGAAGCTGTCCTGGAGGATCTGTGTGGCCTTGGCCAGTCCCATCGACCCGATCAGGTTGACGGACATGTTGTACGTGGGCGTGAACGCTGAGCGTAACGGATACGTACGTCGCGAGGCCAGGCCCGCCAGTCCACGCGGATCCAGCCCGGCCTGCCAAGTGACGACGGCGTGGCCCTCCACGTCGATCCCCCGGCGTCCCGCGCGGCCGGTCAACTGGGTGTACTCCCCCGCCGTAATATCAGCGTGGCTACTACCGTTGTATTTCACCAGCTTGTCGAGGACGACAGTACGCGCCGGCATGTTGATGCCTAAAGCCAGGGTTTCGGTGGCGAACACCACTTTCACCAGGCCTAAAGAGAATGCCTCCTCGACCGCCATCTTGAACATGGGCAACAACCCGGCATGGTGGGCGGCGATTCCCCGGGTGAAGGCCTCCAGCCAGGAGCCGTACCGCAGGGCATCCAGATCATCCAGGGAGAGTCCCCCGACATGGCGGTCCGCGATGTCTTGCAGTTCGGCCTGTTCGGAAGCCCGGGTCAGCCAGACACCGTCGTCCACCAGTCGCGACACGGCCTGGTCGCATCCCTGACGGGAAAAGATGAAATAGATCGCGGGCAACATGTCGAGGCGGTCCAGTTCCATCACCACGCTGCCCCGCCTGGGCACGAGATGGGATCGCTCGGCCCAGCGTCCGTGGGCGCCGCCCAGCTGTGCCTGGCTACCTTTCTTGCCGCGTCCGGTCTTGCCTCGCAACCGGCGGGAGTCATCGCGCATGACCTTCGTCTCGGTCGTGGCCATCCGGGCCAGTTCCGGATTCACCTTGGCAGTCAGGTCGCCGCCTGCCGTGGGCTCGATCCCCTCGAACAGGTCCACCAGTCTCTTGCCCGCAAAGACATGTTGATACAACGGCACGGGGCGGCGCTCGGAGACCACGGTGGCGACATCCCCTCGTACTTTCATCAACCAGGCGCCGAACTCCTCGACATTGCTCACTGTTGCAGACAGGGCGACGATCGTCACACCCGGGTCCAGGCCGAGGATGACCTCCTCCCAGACCGGCCCGCGGAAGGGGTCGGAGAGGTAGTGGACCTCGTCCATGACGACGAACTCCAGCCCGCGCAAGGTGGGGGAACCGGCGTAGATCATGTTGCGCAGGACCTCGGTGGTCATCACCGCGATGTCGGCCTCCGAGTTGACGACCTGGTCACCAGTCAGCAAGCCCACATTGTCTGAACCGTAGACCTGGCCCAGATCGTGGAACTTCTGATTGGATAACGCCTTGATGGGTGTGGTGTAGAAACACTTGGTGCCATGTTGGTGGGCCAGGTGGACGGCAAACTCCCCGACGACGGTCTTGCCTGCCCCCGTTGGCGCGGCCACGAGGACTCCCGAGCCTTCCTCCAGGCGTTGACAAGCGTCGACCTGGTACTCGTCGAGGACGAATCCGAGCCTGGATGAGAACTCAGCAAAGGACACTACTTCTTCCTCTTCTTCCGTCGACGAGCCAAAGGGTCAGGATTGGGTACGAAGACGGACAATGCTCCCTTGTCACAGGTCAGGCCGAGGGGTGGCTGGCCCAGAGCCTCGCCGTCGGCGATGCCGGTCAGGCCGTCCCCGTCGATGATGACTTCCCTGGCTGTGCAGCGTTCCACCGCTGGGTCGGTGACGAAGCCGCCATTGAACATCCGGGGCAACAGGCGCAGCAGGGTCAGGGAAGACACCGGGTGGATGATGGTCACGTTGAGCAGGCCGTCGGTCATTGATGCGGTGGGGGCCACGTGCATCCCGCCCCCGCAGTACCCGCCGTTGGCGACGGTGATGAACATGGCCGGGAGGACCCTCTCCTCGCCGTCGATGCGTACGCGATAGGTGACCGGTTCAAAGGACCTCAGCTCAGCCAGGGCTGCCACAGCATAGGCCAGACTCCCCCAGGCCTTGGCCATCGAGGCTCCCCGTACTGCCACTCGGGCGTCGTACCCGGTGTTGACCACGGTCCCGACGTATCTGTGGGTGCTGCCGTGGGCCAGTTGGCCCACCACCGACATCAGATCGATTTTCAACAGGTGGCCCTCGGCGATGACATGGGCGGCCTTGATCGGGTCCAGGGGAATGCCGACACTGCGGCACAAGTCATTTCCGGTTCCAGCCGGGATCATGCCCAGTGGGACTTCGGTTCCACCGGCTGCGTTGATGCCGAGGTGCATGATGCCGTCCCCGCCCATGACCACCAGGCAGTCTCTCGTGTCAGCGGTGACCCGGGCAGTGCGGACGGCCTCTTCGCAGAAGAGTTTGGCCTCCTGAAAGGTGGTGGCCTGCCGTACTCGAAGACTGCCCTCAGGCAACCCGCGCAGCAGTTCGTTCAGCACCTTGGGCAGTATCTTGAGAGCCCGTCCACGCCCCGCCGTGGGATTGACCACCAGAGTCGTGGTGGCATTCTCAACACTCATCCTCATCTCCTCGGCTCCAGGCACATGTCACCCTGAAAGGATCCCCATGGACAACACCGGTCATGCCACGGCTTGATCGTACTACACCACGAGCGCGCAAAACAGGGACCATGAGGGCTTCGATGAAAGCAGTGACAACCCCGGTACCGCAGGAGAGACGAACAAACATTGTGGTCGTTTCTTTTTCGGATTCAGCACGCAACGAATCTTGCTCGTCAGACGGAGATTGCACGCTCCAAGGCGCGGCCCGCCGAACGGGAGTCCAGAGTGATTGCCACCATCGGCGGAGCCCCCCAAGGCACGAACCAAGAAGTCCTGACCGCACTGTGTCCCCCTGGGGGCGCATCCAGCCGGATGCTTCACGGGAGAAAACTTCGGTCAGCGGGGGATTCCGGCAGTATGCGCTATCCGCATGCTACAGGAATTGGAATCTGCGGCAAAACTGTGTTCATACCGTAGTCAGGACGAAATTGGCATCTGGTTCCAGGAACCCTTCGCCTGGCGGGGAAGCCCCTCATCGCCCACGCCCAAACCGGTATAAACATCGAGGGCTTGACGCGCCAGGTCCTGGGCCATGACCAAACTCGTGGCAGGTTCGACCCGGCGCACGCTGTCCCCCAGGGCCAGCAACAATCTGACCAGCCAGACCGGATCGACAACCGGTAGTGTCACCTCGATCACACCACCGGGCAGCGCTTGCCAGGTCAGGAAGGGGATGTACTCGGTGATCCACGTCGCGTCCTGGGTGATCTGCACCCGTACGGTCTGAGCTGCGGCCAGGCTACGGGACCAGGAATCCGGATCCGGCTTGCCGGGGTGGTCCACAGCCGACTGGCCGGTCTCGCTCAGATTGGAGATCCGGTCCAGCCGGTAGGTCCTCCAGCCCGGTCCGGTGACATCGTACGCTGTCACATAGGCGACTCCACCGCGCACAGTGATCTCCACCGGGTCCACCACAGGGTTAGTTGTCATTCCCCGGATATGGCCGTCGTAGGTCAATTCCACCCGCTCAGCTGCCCGGATGGCCTGGGCCAGCCCCTCGCGAATGCGCTCCTCACCCGTGGACACCCGGACATCGATCGCACTGGTCAGACCTGAAGCGATTTTGGCCATCAGTGAGTCGACGGTCTGTGTGATCTGGTCGTCGGCCACCGCCCGTACTGCCATGAGAGCGACCTGGAGACTGGCTGTTTCCGCCCCCGAGAGCTTCAAGGGACGCCCGAGAGGAGTGGGATTGTTCATGTACAAGGCCTGTTCATCCTGCATGACGTCCAAATCCACGTCGATGAGGTCAGACGGATAGCCGCCGGGAAGACCGCAATAAATGGCCACACGGATATCGGCTTTGACCGTGTCCTCGCTGATCCCGAAGACCTTGGCCACCTCGTGGACGCTGATCCCAGGGTGGGCTTCGATGTACGGTATCTCGGACAACAACCGTGCCACTTGTTCCATGGACGTGCTCATGAGATGTCCTCTTCCACCTGGGTTGCCAGACCCACCACAGCGCGCAGGCGAGAAACCACCTGGTCGCGAACAGGGCCGGGTTCCCACACGATGGCATCGGGACCGGCTGAACAGATCGCCGAGACGATCTCGTCCTGGCGGGCATAAGGGATCCGGACCACGTCATATCCGACAGGGGCGTCGGCTGTCACAGGCGTTCCCCTGCTGCGGAGATTCCCCGCAGCGGATTCCCGGATGGCGACGAGCACGCTGTCAGCCAAAGGGCCGGGCTCCAGGCTGGCCGCGTGGCGGGCGATCACCTCCTGGTCGGGCAGAACATAGGAACCGGGAGACCCCGCGATCACGGGTTGGTCCGCAATCCTCGACAGCCGGAACATTCTCGGTTCGCCCACTGTCACATCCTGCCCAAGGACGTACCACACCCCCGTACGGGAGATCATCCTCCAGGGGTGGAACTGACGCATGCGCCCGTGATAGGTGAACCCAACCGGTGTCCGGGTCAGCAGAGCCTCCCACAGAATCGCGAAACTGGGGTCGGCGGCCGTCAACTGTGGAGCCAGGAAGGACAACCCGCCCGGCGAGGTCTCGGCCCCGGATGCGCTCAGCTTGGCCATTGCCTTGCCCACTTCATGGGCCATCATGGATTCGTTCCACACCGACGACGCGAGGCTGACAAGGGTCGCCTCCTGAGCTGTCAGATGGATCGGGGGAAGGTAGAAGTCGTCAGGGCGGATGCGATAGCCATCCATCTCGTCGCTGTGGGGATCGGTCGGGCCCACCTGGATGTCTACGCCCAAGGCCCGCAAGTCCTCTTTGTCACGCTCGAACATCCGCTGAAAGGCACCATCGGTCTTGGCCTGGGCGTACCCCTCCACGAGGTCGCGAATGCTCTCACGGGAAATGAACCTGGGCGTCACCAACAATGCGATCACCAGGTTGATCAAACGCTCGGAATTGCGTGCGGCCATGACCTTCTCCGACATTCGGCTGACTAACTATCCCCAGTTAAGCATCTTTCACACCCCACCTGGAGGATTCGCACAGCATGTTCGGCACAACGATCGGCGGCGGGCAGGACGACGACGACTGAATCCGGTTCCAGCGATCTGGTGTCACGCCCACTCCTCAGTCATGGCACCGGCACTGCCCGTACTGCCATCTCGGCAAGCGGCGAAGCCGGTCGACGATCAGGGTACAGTGAAGTCACCAGCCCATCTCCCCTCGCCACCCACGACAAGAACGCAGAGCAATGTTTGGACGCTTCGCACCGACGCCGAGTTCGGATTTCCACATCGGCAATCTGCGCACAGCCCTGGTCGCGTGGCTGGCCGCCCGGTCCAGCGGACGGGGGTTCTTGGTTCGCATCGAAGATCTTGACCTGGCTCGTCTGCCCGACGCCGACGCCATCATCGGTCGTCAGGTGGGCGATCTCGCCGACCTGGGGCTGGTCCATGACCAACCGGTGGTGCGCCAAAGCGAGCGTACGGAACTGTACGAACGTTCCTTGTCCAGGATCCAGGATCTGGTCTACGAGTGTTTCTGCTCACGCAAAGACGTCGCCCAGGCGACCCGGGCTCCCCATGGCACGACTCCCCGCTATCCAGGGACCTGCCGGGACCTCAGCCCGGCTGAGAAACGCCACTTGCGTCAGTCACGGCAGCCATGCCTGAGGATCAACGCTGCGTCAGCCATGGCGCCCATCACCGATCTGGCTCGGGGACAGTACGTCGGCGAGGTTGACGATTTCGTGGTCCGCAGGGCAGACGGGGTGTTTGCGTACAACTTCGCCGTGGTGGTCGACGACGCCCATCAGAATGTCGACCAGGTCGTCCGAGGCGACGACCTGCTGGAATCCTCACCGCGCCAGGCGTGGCTGGCCGCTCAGTTGGGTCTTCGGGTCCCGGTCTATCTCCACGTTCCCCTGGTCCTCGCCCCGGATGGCACACGGCTGGCCAAACGCGACCAGACTGTGTCGCTGACACGCCTGCGACAAGCGGGTATCAGTACTCAGGATGTGTTGAGTCACTTGGCTTGCTCATTGTCTTTAGCCGAGGAATCCGAACTGGTCGACCTGAACACGTTGGTGGAACGGTTCGATCCCCAACGGCTGCCGCGCCAGCCGTGGCTCACCGACCCGCTGTCCTGGGCACCACACGGCACAGCGCAGTCCAGAAATAAGTACGAATAATCATTGTTCACCGCAACGTTCGATGCATGACTTCGCGAAGACGATCTGGGAGTCCCCGGTCGGTTAGGTGAATGGTGATCGATGAATCAGCGTGCCACCACAGGGTCGCGCAGCAGCCATGGATCGGTGGATTCGGGCTCAGCCCGGATGCACCGATTGCTGGCGTCGCGAGCGACACTGTGGGGGTGCGATGGGTCGGCGGGTGGCGTGAGGGCAGACTGGACGTCTGTTGAACGACGCCCGACGAGCCAGCGTGCCTCCACAGGGTCGCGCAGCAGCCATGAATCGGCGCATTCGGGCTCAGCTTCCGTACGTGTACAAGATGTCGATGACGTACACCATAGTGGCGCCAGAGGGGATGCCGAACTTGGAATACCCCTGGGGATAGGCCAGGTTGGGTGGCAGGACCAACAGCAGCCGGGAACCCATGGGTTGGCCCACGAGGGCTTGCTGCCAACCGGGAAGGGTGTCGGACAGGGCCCCGTTCAACGGACTGAAGCCATATGTTTGACGAATCATGGTCCCGGTGGACCAGACATATTCCGCATAATCGACAACGATACTGTCACTGGATTGGACGGTGAGAGTGGGGTCGGGTCCTGTGATGAGAGGCTGCACGACCAGGCTGGTCGGCGGTGTGGCGTTCTGGGGAATCGAGATCGTGGGGGCTGTGACATCGCCGGAGACCGTGGGCAAGCTGGTGTCTGTCGGGGTCACCGGAGTTCCAGTGGGCTGTGTGTATTGGGTACGCAGGATGTCGATGACGAAGACAAGAGTGTCACCGACCTGGATCCCCGCATCCGAGTTGCCGCCAGCGGCATCGTACCCATCGGCTCCTGGCATGGCGACGATCAGGCGGGTGCCAACCTTCTGGCCCGCCAGTCCCTTCTGGAATCCGGGGACCACGCCGTTCAAGGCGAAGCTGACGGGGGAACCGGAGGAATACGACTCTTGGAACATGTCACCGGTACGGGCGTTGACACCGTAGTAGTTGACCTGGACCCAGCCCAGTTGGCTGACTGTCATGCCGTCGCCTTGGACGAGGATCTTGGTCTGGGTCGAATCGATGGCCCACGGGGCGGGGACCGTCACATCGGGGGAATCCCCAAAGCCGCCAGTCGCGTCAATTCCGTCCATGTTGGATGAGGCGGCAGGGTTGGTGACAGCCGGGGCGCTGGGCAAAGTGGTGGCCGAATCGGTTGGTGTGTCGGTCGCGGTGTCTGTTGGCGAGATGACATCACTCTCACCCGACGATGGTGTGCTCGACCCACCTGGGCTCGAACACGCCCCCATCGCGAGAGCAACTCCCACCACCACAACGGATCCAAGGATCCAACTCATCCGCTTACGCGCCATGACACCACCCGTCTTTCTCGCCTGGGGTCCCTAAGAGGGCACCCGATCTAGTCTACAAGTTTCCATACTGAACTTTCGCGTGAATCCACCTTACTTGTGGGGCATAGCCATTGCGATGGGCTTGAGGCTCACAGCCCCGCCCGGTCGTAGAGCGCGCCGATTTCGGTGGATGTCAGTTCCCTGGTCTGCCCACTGGGGAGATTCCCAAGTCTGATGGGCCCCACTCTCAAACGTGCCAGGCGTACTGCCGGGAACCCGAGGGCATCCATCATCCGGCGCACAACCCGGTTCCTGCCTGAATGGAGGGTGATTTCCACCAGCGTCTTGTTGGACGTCCGGCTGACTAGTTTCACCTTGTCAGGGTGGATGAAGCCATCCTCAAGGGTCACCCCTTTGGCGAGTCTCCTCATCGCCGAGTTGTCCATCACGCCGGAGGCCTCGACCATGTAGACCTTGTCGATTTCGAAGGATGGATGGCTCAGCCTCTGGGCGAAATCCCCGTCGTTGGTCATGATGATCAGGCCCTCGGTATCCACGTCCAGGCGGCCGACATGGAACAATCGCCCTGCTTTTCGTGGCAGATAGTCCTTCAGCGTGGGGCGGCCTTCAGGATCATCCAGGGTCGACAACACGCCGGAAGGTTTGTTCAAAGCGAGGTACACATGGTGGCGCTGAGGCGGGATGCGAGAACCGTCCACCCGCACGACATCGCGAACCGGATCGACGCGGGTTCCCAGTTGCGTCACGGTGT
The DNA here is from genome assembly GCA_009779115.1 of Propionibacteriaceae bacterium. Lineage (GTDB taxonomy): Bacteria > Actinomycetota > Actinomycetes > Propionibacteriales > Propionibacteriaceae > WQYJ01. Next base: position 6,941 of record WREX01000036.1, on the reverse strand, counting down.
GCCCGTTGACCTCGACCCGCCCTGCGACGATCATCTCCTCGGCCTCACGCCGGGAGGCCAGGCCCGCGGCCGCGATGACTTTCTGCAAGCGGACTAGTTCCTCGTCCGGTCCGCCATCGCTGTGTCCATGTTCACTCGCCATGATCAGGCCTCTCATCGCTCGGGTGGGTTCCATCCATCTCAGGCATCCTCTCGTGATCGGTCGCCCCTAGTCTGATCAACTCTTCGTCCAAGACAGATGCATCTGGCAGATTCGGAGCCAGTGGTGGCAGATCCGACAGTTGGGCCAGTCCCATTCTTTCCAAGAAGTACATCGTCGTCCCCAGCAGGCCGGCCCCGGTGGACTCGTCCCGGTCCACCTCACGCACCAGGTTGCGCGCTATCAGCGTACGGACGACTCCGTCGACGTTGACCCCCCTGACCAGGGAGACCCGGCTGCGAGTAACGGGTTGGAGGTAAGCGATGACTGCCAGAGTCTCCAGTCCGGCTTGGGTGAGCTTGCCCTGCTGGCCTTCCAGGACGGAACGGGCGATGGTGTCGGCATGCTCGGGGCGGGTGTAGTACCGCCACCCGGCCCCGACTTGTCTGAGTTCGAAGCCGCGGCCCGTCTCGTCGTAAAACTGCGCCAGCCGGGCCAAGGCCAGGCTCACCTGGTCCACGGGAATATCCAGGGTTTGGGCGAGGTCTGTCTCGCTGACGGGTTCGGTGGCCAGGATGAGGAGGGCCTCGATCTCGGCGTCGATCCACGGTGCGTCGGTCACATCTCCTCCTGCGTGAGGTCAGTCTGGTCGTACTCGTCGGAAATCTCGACCTCGTCGATGCTGGCCCCGACCCATCGGATGACGAGTTCGGACATCGGGTCGAGTTGCTCGAAAACCACCAGGTCGGCCCGGAACAATTCCAGGACGGCGAGGAAGCGGGCCACTGTCACTGCCGTGGAGCCTGCGTCCGCCGTCAGGGCGCGAAACGATGTCGCCGTGCAGTGCTGGAGCCGGTCGGCCATGAGGTTGGCCTGCTCTGCCACCCTCGCCGTGGGGGCGTAGATGTGCTCGACGAACACCTCGTCCTGTGCGGCGGGGGTCATGGCCATCAGGGCCATCTGGGCGAATTGCTCAGCAGTGATCGTGATGGTCACCTCGGGCAACAGAACGAGGAAGTTCTCTTCCAGCCCTCCTGGACGAGCCACGCGTTTGGCTTCGACGTCGAGAACCGACTGGATCCAAGCGGCTACCTGCTTAAAGGCCCTGTACTGCAACAGCCGGGCGAAGAGCAGGTCCCTCGCCTCCAGCGCCTCCAGGTCCTCCTCATTGTCGACGTCTCCCTGAGGCAGCAAGTGTGCGGTCTTCATGTCAAGCAAGGTGGCGGCCACGACGAGGAAACTACTGACCGTGTCGAGTTCCCACTGGGGTCCCAACTGTTTGATATAGAGAATGAACTCGTCCGTGACTTGGGACAACGCAACCTCGGTGATGTCCAGTTTACGCTTGGTGATCAGGGACAGCAGCAGATCGAAGGGGCCCTCGAAATTGTCGAGAGTCACCAAGAAGCCTTGGGTCTCACCCGCCAGCGCTTCGGTGTCCGCAGCGGCGGTCACAGGGCTCCCAACCGGGCGACGATGTCAGCCTGGGGACCCTTGTCATCCAAGTCGGCCAGCCCGGATGCTATCGCGGCCCTGACGATCCGGCCCCGGTCGACAGCGATCCCCGCCCTCCTGAGAGTCAAGCGCGCATTCTCCAAGGCGATCAGCTCGTCCGACGATACGTAGACGGTGATCTTTTCGTCGTGGCGGATCCTCCCCGACGCAGTCCCTTCGGCTGTCTCCTCCGGTTTGGTCCCAGCAGTCTGGAATCCCTCGTCGGCAGGACTGGGCGAATTCACGCGGCCGGGCATCGGGCGAGCACCTCCTTGGCCAGATCGCGATACTGCTGAGCCGCAGGCGATGTGGGAGCGTACGTCGTGATGGGCTCTCCCGCCACGGTGGTCTCGGGGAATTTCACAGTACGTCGGATCTTGGTGATGAACACCTTGTCCCCGAATGCCTCTTGGACCCGGTCCAGTACCTCACGGTTGTGCAGGGTTCTGGGGTCGTACATCGTTCCGAGGATACCGATCAATTCGAGCTTGTTGTTCAGCCTGTCATGAACCTTGGCGATGGTGTCGGTCAGCATGGCGACCCCGCGCAAGGCGAAGAACTCGCTTTCCAGAGGAATGAGCACCCCATCAGCGCTTGTCAGCGCGTTGACCGCCAACAGGCCCAGGGACGGAGCACAATCGACCAGGATGATATCGTAGTCGGCCTTCAGGGGCTGGATCATCCGGCTCAACGTGTATTCCCTCGCCACTTCGGAGACCAGTTGCACCTCGGCCGCCGACAAGTCGATGTTGGCGGGCAACAGGTCGAGATTAGGCACCCTGGTGTGGCAGATCAGTTGGTACGGATCGGTCCCCCGTACCATCAGGAGGTCGTACACCGAGGCCTCCAACGCATGCGGGTTGATGCCCAGACCGACCGACAGCGAGCCTTGCGGATCGAAATCAATCAGGAGGACGCGGCGTCCCACCTCCGCCAGGGCTGCTCCCAAATTGATGGTGGTCGTCGTCTTTCCGACCCCACCCTTCTGATTGCACAAAGCAATAACGAAGGCCTCCGTCTGGCTGGGATCTCGGGGCCGCGGCTCTGGGACGCCGACTAGTTGGTCAGAATCATCGGCCACGATCGTCCTCCTGCGATTTGTTGACATATCGCCACCAGTGTAGTGCCAGGACCGAACAATTCCTACTCCAGATCCGACATCATTTTTACTCCACCCAGGACTTCAGACCACACCGGATATCTCGTACGCTTGACGAGATGTCATGGTGCCTGATCAGACCGGCGCCTGAGCCCGCTTGGGCTGCCGGCGCTCCTTGGGTTCGGCGCTTGGCGCCTCTTTGGACGCGTACGCATAGGTGTAATTGTGGTAGCCCGTCTGATGGCTGCGACGACTCACCTTGTTCAGCACGATCCCCATGACCGGTACACCCGTCCGGTCGACGGTGTCCAGGGCAGTCTTGAGTTCGGGGATCGTCACCCGCTCCGCCGCTGCGACGACAACAGCCCCGCTGACTTGGGGAAGCAGGGGCAGCGTGTCAGCCACAGGAAGCAACGGAGCGGTGTCGATCACGACGGCTTGATACTGCCGCGAGACCTGTTCCAGCAGTTGCTTCATCCGGCGCGAACCGAGCAACTCAGCGGGGTTCGGCGGCACAACGCCTGAGGTCAACACATCCGGCGAGGCTTCCCCCAAGGATTGGACCACATCGGAGAAACTGGCCCTGTTCGTCAAGACCGTGGTCAGCCCCGCGGCGCCCTCCAGCTTCAGATAGGAAGCGATTTTAGGGCGACGTAGGTCGCCATCGATCAGAAGGACCTTGTTCCCGCTCTCAGACAGGGCGTACGCAATGTTGATCGCTGTGGACGATTTACCCTCCGACTCGATCGACGAGGTCACCACGAAATTCCACGGCTTGTCCGCGTCGATGTTCATGAAGAGCAAATTGGTCCGGATCTGGCGGTATCGCTCGCTGATCGGCGATGTCGGGGCTGTGAGCATCACCACACCGCCACGGGCTACGAGTGGATCCTTCGGGATCGAGCCGATGACCGGGCACCCTGTCGCCTCAGTGACGTCTTTGGCCACGTGGAGCCTGACATCCATGGCCTTGCGAATGATGGAGAGGATGACCCCCACAGCCAGGCCGGCCACGAGACCGAGTACGGCGGATTGCACGGGCTGGGGACTCGTCGGTGAACTCGGCGTGGCGGCGGGCTGGACAATGGTCCCGACGACGACGGCCTGGTAATCCGACCCGGTCGGCGACAGTTTCTCGATCTGTTGGACCAGGCTCTGGGCCACATGCTGAGTGATGTCGGCACTCCTGGCAGGATCACCATCCTTGGCCGTGATGGTGATCAGGGAAGTGTTGGTGACGACATTCGCCGAGACTCGGCTGGCCAGACTCGTCGACGTGGTGTTGAGTTGAAGGTCTTTGACCACCGGGTCAAGCACCTGCTGTGTCGTGACGATTTGGGCGAATGAACGCGCCTGCGCAGTGGCGTAGTTCGTACCCTGGACGTAATCGGCCGCAGTATTGCCAATACTGACCGACAGGAAAACCATACTCGTCGATGAATACACCGGCGGAGTCACCACCACATACACCCCTGCCCCAATAACCCCCAGGAGAGTAAGAACAACAATACTCACCCAGTACTTGCGCAGCACCCCTAGATACTCGCGAAATTCCACTGGCCCCTCTTCTCGGTTGGACCGACGAGCACCCGGCTCGGCACACGTGACACTATGCTAACAGAAGGTGATATGGTGGTTTCCCGGATTCTCACCACTGTGACTCTACACAATCATGGCGAGACAGGTGCATTCACACACGACCCCCAGGATGAGACGACCATGACAACCGCCCCCCATATTCTTGCGGTTTGTACTGGAAACATTTGTCGTTCCCCCGCTATTGAACGGCTCCTCAGTTTCTATCTGTCACGCTCGTGCCGGATTAGCAGTGCTGGTACGGGAGCGGTGGTTGGCGCACCGATCGCCAGCCCCATGGCCGCTCATCTTCACAGCAGGCATGTGTCCACATCGAAGTTCGCAGCCCGCCAGATCACCACCGGCCTCATCGACGACGCCGACCTGATTGTGACCGCCACCCGCGAGCATCGGTCGACGGTGGTGGCCCTGCAACCCTTGGCCATGCGCTACACCTTCACGCTCAAAGAGTTTGCCCACAGCGCAGCTTCAGCAGACCTGGCCACACTGGGGCCGCTCTCGGTGGCCGAACGTCTTACCTTGTTGACCGAGCATGCGTACAAAGCGCGGCCACGCATGCACCTGACCGGGGCACAGATGGACATCCCCGACCCCTTCCAAGGCACCGACGAGATCTACGAGGTCGCTTTCGACATGATTTTCAAGGCGGTTTCCACGATCGTGTACCAGTTGACCGCAAAATAGGGTGTGCCCATCGGCGCTACCTCAGCGGAAGTACGTGGGGAGAAGGGCACGACTGATCACTCGGCGTAGATGCCTATGTCGGCAACGATGAGTCGGCCCGCCAGCGTGTTGCCTGGAGGTTGGACCAAACCTGTTTTCGCGTAGGCGAAGGTCACGGTGACATCGGCATGGACGGCTTCGCCCAGGAGTTGACCGGTGTCGGTGGAGATACCGCTGGGGATGTCGACGGCCAGAACCCTGGCGCCTGCGTCACGGCAAGCGTTGATGTGGCGTACTGCTTGGAGGAAGTCACCCCCGGGTGCGCGGTCCCCACCGATTCCCAGAAGTGCGTCGACAACCGTGGTCGGTTCGCCGGGGGTGGACACATCCGGTCCCCAGGACAACAGCGTGATCCCGTAGCTGTCAGCAACCTCTATTTGGCGGATCATGTCCTGGCTGCGCTTGGTTTCATCACCGACCAGGATCACCTCGACTGAGGCTCCGGCCAGGTGCAAGAGTCTGGCGACCACCACCCCATCGCCGCCGTTGTTACCTGGACCACTCACCACCAGGATTCGGCCGAGGTCAAATCTCTCGTCGCGCAGAGCCTGGACCACAGCCAGCCCCGCGCGTTCCATGAGCACCGCCGACGGCACATGGTGGCTCACGATAGTTGTTTCGTCGAGGTGTTTCATCACGGCTGCCGTGACTGTCCTACTATGCGCATCCATGGTCATCGACAGTACCACCAGCACTGCGGGGGGAATCCCGCGGCGCTCTTGCCGTCCTGGAAACTTCATATCAACCTCTTGTGGGGCCTTGTGTGGCGGAGTAAGCTCTGGCTTTTCCTTGCCCGATTGGCCAATGGACAAGGAGGAACGTGTGCTGAAGTATGCTGCGTCACCAGCCGGGTGCCGGATGAGTGCTGAGCAGCGAGAGTGACATCTAGATGGCGGCACAGGATATTTCAGCAGGTTCCTTGGTACCGTGCCGCCCTGCTGACATTGATAAACAATTAACATTTAAAGGAGATTATATGTCAAGAACATGTGTAGTCACCGGAGCAGCTTCCGGTATCGGCCAAGCCACGGCCAACCTGCTCAGGTCGCGCGGTGAGACCGTGATCGGGGTCGACATGCACGACACCGATGTCATCGCCGACCTGTCAACACCCGACGGTCTGGCCGAGATGGTCACGAGCGTTGAGAAGGCCAGCGGCGGATCGATCGACGCGGTTTACGGCATCGCCGGAGTCGCGTATGACACCTCTTTGGCTGTCAAAGTGAATTTCTTCGGGATGGTCGGCACCCTGACTGGGTTGCGCCCGATCTTGGCGAAGTCGTCAGCCCCGAGGGCCCAGGCGATCGCCTCGATGGCCTCGCTCACCGATCACGATGAGGAACTCGTCGAAGCCATGCTCGCTTTTGACCGTGAAGGCGCTGTGGCCCGGGCCGACGCCATCGCCGGGCAAAACCTGATCTATGGGTCCACCAAGAGGGCTTTCGCCCGGTGGATCCGCCGCAACGCCGCCACCCCCGACTGGGCTGGTGCGTCGATTCCACTAAACGCTGTCGCGCCGGGCGTCATCCGTACTCCCATGACAGCCGATATGATCGCGACCCAAGAGGCCGAAACCGAACTACTCAAAACGGTGCCCATGCCGTTGAACGGGATCGCGGGGCCGAACGTGGTCGCCGAGTTGCTCACCTGGCTGGGAAGCCCGGCCAACACCCACCTGTGCGGGCAGGTCATCTTCATTGATGGCGGCTCCGACGTGGTGATCCGCGGAGACTCCACCTGGTGACAGGCTGATTTCTTTCGCCAGGGGCCCGGATCTACTCAGGTGTAGGTCCGGGCTCTGCTGGCGAATCGTCCAGGTAGACAGGTAGGAGGATCTCATCGACCAGTTTTTCGCGCGTCGCCTCGTCGGGGACCTGTCGTTCCCACAGG
>WREX01000035.1 GCA_009779115.1 Propionibacteriaceae bacterium | reverse complement strand
GCTGGCGTCGCGAGCGACACTGTGGGGGTGCGATGGGTCGGCGGGTGGCGTGAAGGCAGACTGGACGTCTGTTGAGCGCCGGCCGACGAGCCAGCGTGCCTCCACAGGGTCGCGCAGCAGCCATGAATCGGTGCATTCGGGATAAGCATGAAGGTGGAAAAAGGTCCTGGTGAAACTCGTAGGCCGGACCATCCGCCCAGACCTGAGTAAACCAGGACCCCTTCCATAGACCGCAATCCGGCCGGAGCGTTCACCTTGCGCCCCCAGGCTTTGGTGAACACCTGTCACAGTTCCCTTGCCCCAATGACATTGCCTCATAGATTCCTGCGATGCTCACAACTATACCTCCAAAGGTGTAGAGAATAAAGACTGAAAGGTCTTGACAAACCTATTGGTGATAGTGTAAGCATATCTGCTATAATACCCTTGTTGACAAGGTAAAACATGGATCTTAGCTATCAACCCTGAGTCTTATATAACGAAATTTTCGTAGTGATTCGTGCAGCGCCTGTTCCAGGCCTCTCGCCTGGTCGAGGATGGTGTGTCCGGTGCCTGGGCAGTCTGCGTACATGGATAAGGAAACGCTGACGAGAAGGAGCAGTCTCGGCACAGCGCCTGGCGTCAGTTGCGGCGCAGGAAGTTTCGTGGCGGCGAGGCTATGAACCGCAGGGATCGCACCATGGTTCCGATATCTCGTACAGCCTTATTTTCGCTTGTCGCCAGGATGAAAGTCCTAGTCCGGAACATGTGGTCAGGATGGTTGACATCGAACTGTCACCACCAGTGTGACTAGTCCCCAGATGATGTGACAAGCTAGTCCCGTGCGCGCCTATCTGACGATCTTGAGAATTCCGGGGGCATTGGCATTCTCGTCTGCCGGACTTCTCGCGCGCATCGGCAGCGCGATGGTGGGCATCGGCACGTTGTGGATGGCTTCCATGCTGTACGGCAACTACGGTGTGGCCGGGGCACTGACCGCCGCCAATGCCGTCTCGTGGGCGATCGGCACGGCTGTGTTGGGGCATCTGGTGGATCGTCACGGACAGCGACGAATCATGCTGCCCGCCGCAATGGTGTCGGCTGCATGCCTGGTGGTCATGGTCATCCTGGCCCTCATCCACGCTCCACTGGTGCTTCTGTTCGCCTTCACCATCGTCTCGGGGCTGACCGGCGGGTCGCCCGGCGCACTGGTGAGAGCCCGGTGGAATTACGTCCTGACATCCACCCGCGACCTGCACACCGCGTACTCTCTGGAATCCACCTTCGACGAAGTGTGCTTTGTCGTCGGCCCAATCCTGGCCACATGGTTGGCAACCAGTGTTCACCCAACTGCCGGGTTGGTCGCTCCCGCGGTGCTCGGAGCCGTCGGCGCTCTGATCTTCTATTCGCTCCGGGCGAGCGAACCGAAGCTCCTCCCCCACGACACATCCACCGGAAAAGGCGGCCGGTTCATGTTGTCCTTCCCCGGAGTCGCGTCGGTGATCGGTGTGGGACTGCTGATGGGCAGCATTTTCGGCAGCATCGATGTCACCACCGTGGCCGCCACGACGGCCTGGGACGTGCCCAAGTTGGCGGGCTTGATCCTGGGGGCGATGTCGCTCGGATCCGGGATCGGTGGTTTGCTCTATGGGTCCCGGGGGTGGACCAGCCCCTTATGGAAACGATTCGCCCTGGGGGTGTGCCTTCTGGGCATCATGGTGTGTTCCTTGTTCTTCGCCGTCTCGGCCCTGATCCTTGGTGTGTGCGGATTCGTCGCCGGCTTCAGCATCGCCCCGACGTTCATCAACGCCAACGGACTGATCGGACGCTTGATTCCGCCCGAGCGGCTCACTGAAGGCCTCGCCTGGCTGGGAACGGCCATTGGCATTGGAGTTTCTATCGGGTCGACAATCGCTGGCCACGTCATCGACCAGTTCAGTTACCACGGCGGTTTCATCTGTGCCGCGGCTGCGGGGCTGCTCGCTTGTGTGCTGGCCCTGATCTCCATCCCAGTCCTGAAGACCAGCCTGGCTGCCACCGGAGAGGTCGACCTGCCTCAAGAACCTGCCACTTAGTGACCTGTGTCACAGTCGGTGGTTCAACCATTCGTCAAAGACCTCGCGGCAACCGCATCCCTGCCTCAGACCGTACAGTGAAACCGTACTTGTTGTGTGTTCTACCCTGACTGATAGCTGATACGCGACGCAGGACTCCCCGAGGAACGGACGGCTTGGTCACCTCCGAGACGACGAGTATGATTAGCAGTCGCGGTGTTAGAGTGCTAACAACCTCACGACAGGACCAGGAGGACCGATGCCGGTATACGAGTACCACTGCACGTCATGCGGAGCTGACCTGGAAATCTTCCAACACATGACGGATCCCACGTTGACGGTGTGCCCGGAGTGCCAGGGAAAGCTGCGCAAAATCTTCTCGCCTGTGGGAATCGTCTTCAAAGGATCAGGCTTCTACGCGACCGACAGCAAGAAAGGTTCTTCGAGCAGCAGCCTCAAAGCCAGTTCATCGTCCCCCTCATCCTCCGACACCACGGCATCATCCGCCAGTGATTCCTCACCATCCTCAGCTGCGGCGAAACCCGCCCCCTCCTCAGCAGAATCGGCAACACCTTCACCGGCGTCTCCTGCGGCCTCGGGATCGTCGTCTGGTTCTTCCACGTCGTCCCCGGCAGCCAGGTCGTCCGGCCCAGCCAAGTCCTGATATCTCACACCTGCTGGCGATCGTCAGAATCTTCGCCCTGGGACAAATCTGCGCAGATGCGTGACAGATCGAGGCATGTCAGCGACATGGTACGGGGATGACACATCTCACCGCTTTCCTCAGAAGACTACTCATGCATCGTCGCATTCTGGCGACGGTGTCCGCCATGGTCTGCGTCTTCGCCTGTCTTCTCGCTGTCCAGCACAGCGGACCGACATCAGATGTCTACACCGCCGCTGCTCGCATCCCACCTGGCTCGACCATCGCCTCGTCTGACGTGCACAAGACTGCTGTTCCGACTGACTTGGTGCCCGCAGGGGCCATCACCTCGTGGTCGAGTTTTGCCGATCAAATGACCACCGGACCGATCCCCGCAGGAGCCATCCTGACCGCTGACAACTTCGTCGCCGCTTCCCAAGCAGCAAACGGATTCGTCATCCTTCCCCTGACCGTCTCGCCCCAGGTCCTCGCCATCGTCAAACCAGGAGACCACGTCTCGATTTTCGTCTCCAACCCCACCACAGGAGATGTCAGCGTGGCACGGGGGATCCGAGTCATCACCATCCCGGCAGCCAGTTCCTCAGGTTTCCTCTCGACCAACTCTTCCGGCAGTTTCATCCTCGTGGAAGTGCCAGACCAGGTCGCCTCAGAATTGACAGCTGGCGGAGGGATGGCCTCCACCACCGTCGCTATCGAGTGAGGATGAGACGGTTCACTCGTAAGCGACGGCGGTCGGCAAGGACAGGTGTGAGGCTCGGCGAGATGGTCCAATAGCGGCCACCAGAGCGATCACAATGGACAAGACGAACAGGCCCACGATCCACAACCAGGGGATGGTCAGGCTGGTCAGGCCCCACGACGACAGCACTTGCTGACCGGCGAAAGACAGGCCGATGCCGACGATCAGGCCAATCAGACAACCCGAGACACTCACGAGGACAGCCTCGAAGCTGATCATGCGTCCCACCTGCCCTCGTGACGCTCCGATTGCTCTGAGTAGGCTGATCTCGCGAGTCCGCTCGGACACGGCCAGACCCAAGGTGTTGAAGATCGCCAGGATCGCAACGATAATGCACACGACCACGATGGCGTAGGCGGCTGCCCGGGCTTGTTCGACCTGGGCATTCGCGGCTGACACGTACTCATTCTTCGTCTGGACCAAGATCGTGTGATAGGTCGCGACCGTGGCTGTCAACTGATTATGGACATTCGTCGTGTCAGCTGGGTTCGTCGCACTGACGAACAAGGTGTTGACAGGCATGAACTGGGAACGAGTATGTCCGGGGACCTGGGTGATCAGCCAGGCGCTCGACACCATGATGTCGGAGAACAACTGGGAATCGACGATCAGGGAGACCGGCAAGGTCGCGGTCACTTCGTACGGAGTGTTGCGCGCCGTCACAAGGTCCACCATGTCGCCGACCTTCAGAGAATGCGCATCGGCGTACGACTTGGTGACAGCCAACCCCGAGGAGAAACCATCCGCTGTGCCGTCAAGGATTGTCGTGCCCACAACACTGGTGAAAGTCTCCGGCGGCCCGAACATGACCGTCCCGTCGACCAGGGTGTCCTTGGTCGGGTCGTCGGGCGCAGTGGGATCCGGCTGCTGCACCTGAACAGGCGCGCGCCCGAAAGCCGACACCTGGATACCCGAGAGTTGGCGTACCTGGGCCACGACGGAATCAGGGATGATGCCATTGGCATCCTGGGCGGAAAGAACGAAGTCAGACTTCACTTCTGAGTTGCGAGTCGACCAGATCGAATCAGTGGCAGAGGAGACGAGAATGAGCATGGTCGTCGCCATCGCCATGCAGACCACGAAGACGCCCGCGACATTGCTGGCCCGGCGCGGGTTGCGTATGACACTGGTCTTGGCCAATTGTGCGGAGAAGGACGAGAACCAGCGGAGCGGGATCGAGAACAACCGTGTCAGCAGAGCCACCAGGATGGGTCCCACGAGGACGATGCCGATGATGACTCCTGCCACCCCGGCGCCAGCCGTCCACAGGTTTTTCGTACCCGTCAGGCCTAGAACCAACCCCACGATCCCGGCAATGAGCAGGACAACGCCAATGATCATGCGTACTGTCCCGTAACTGGGCTGACGACTTTCGCTTTGCCTCAACGTTTCCATCGGACTGGCCGATGCCGCTTTGTACGCGCCCAACCAGGTTCCGACGAGACTGACCAGCACCCCGCCGACCAGGCTCACCAGAAGTCCCAACCAGGGCATACCCAAGGACAGACTCAGCCCCTGTGCCGCCAGGATGCCGTTGACGATCAGTGCGACACACAGGCCGCCGAGAATGCCGACCACCGCGCCGATCACGCCGACGATCAACGCTTGTTTGGCCAGCCCCTGCAGCACTTCCGTGGTCGAAGCCCCCAGGGTCTTGAGAGTGGCGATCTGCTTGGAACGCCGCCGTTGTTGCGTGGCCACAGTGTTGACGATCAGATATCCGGCGACCACGATCGCGATCACGGCGACAAGGGCGAGGATGGCGTTGACCAGCCCGAGGGTCTGGTTGACCTGGGCCACGGCATCCTTGCGCACATCAGAACCGAGGACAACCTCAGTGTTGGAGGTGTTGACCAGGGCTGAACTGAGGTCGCTCTGCAATTGTGTCGGGCTGATCCCGTCCTGGCCTTTCACGGCCAAGAAGGGGATCATCCCCGAAGGAGAGAAGATAGCCCGTGCGGCAATCCCGTTGAGGATCACGACGACCGCGCCGCCCAGCGATGTGTCGTAGGACACGATACCAGTGACCGTGACATCAAGCGTTGTCCCATTGGCGATCAGGCTCGTACTACTGCCGATGGACAGCCCTGCCCGTTTCGCCGTGTTCTGTTCCAGAGCGATCTCTTTGATGCTTGATGGCAGCGAACCGTTGATCAGACGCCCCTTCTGGACCTGGTTGCTGTCGGCTCCAATGCCCACAGACGGGGCGATACCCGATGTCACAGCGGCGCCGTTGTTGTCCAGGAGCACGACAGGTCCCGCGTACACAGGCAAGACGCCTTGGACGTCCGGAACCGCCGAGACGATCGCAGTAGTCGAGGAATCCAAGAACTCTTGGTCCGCGCTGGGCTTCATCAGAAGGTCAGTGACCGATGCGCCCGGTGGCTTGATGTAGACATCCGCACTGGCAACCGCGTTGACGACGCTGCCCAGGGTGGATGTCAAGGACGAACGAACGAAGAAGGAGCCAGAGACGAAGGCGATTCCTAGGACGACAGCAAGTATGGACAGCACCAAGTGCCCAGGACCAGAGCGCAATCCTGTCCGATCCCTCATGACAGGGACCTGCTACCAGACATGGAACGGAACACGTCGACCACGCGATTCAGGTTGGGGCTGGAGATCTCTTGGCTGACCACACCATCGTCGAGGACGCAGACCCGGTCCGCATAGGCTGCGGCCAACGGATCATGGGTCGCCATGATCACGGATTGGCCCAAGGTGGACACGCAGGTCTTCAGAAGTGTCAACACCTCAGCAGCCGACTCGGAATCCAGGTTGCCGGTCGGCTCGTCGGCGAAGACGACGACAGGCTTGGTGATCAGCGCCCGGGCACACGCCACGCGTTGTTGCTGACCCGAAGACAGCTCAACCGGCTGGCGGGCCACCAATTCTGTCAGACCGAGTGTCGATACGACCTGGTCGTACCAGCCCTCTTCAGCCGTCTTTTTCTGGATCGCCAGGGGCAGTTGGATGTTCTCAGCCACTGTCAGGCCCGGCATGAGGTTGAAGGTCTGGAAGATGAACCCCACCGACTCACGCCTGAACTTGGTCAGGTCTTGTTCCTTCATCCCGGACAAGTTCTTCCCCGCAACAGTGACTGTGCCCGTCGTCGCAGAGTCCAGACCCGCCATGCAGTGCAGGAGGGTGGATTTTCCGGACCCGGAACGTCCCATGATCGCAGTCAGACACCCCGACTTGAACGCCAGGCTCACTCCACGCAAGGCGTTCACCTTGACAGTGGAGGTTGTGTAGACCTTGGTCAGTTGGCTGACCACCGCGATATCGGCATCTGTGGCCTTGATTGCGGGAGCGACCGGCTGAGGTTTGCGATCAACGACAGGCTTGGGCTTGAGGTCGGCGGCGGGGGCGGACGGTGCCGCAGGCGCTGGAGTCGTCTTCGGTGGAGTACGGCGCTTGGTCGTTTCTTTCACCTCGACGGGCTCCTCCACCGGTTCTGGAGCGGCGGGCACCAGCTCTTCGGGAGCAAGGGCCTCCTCCAGGACGGGTTCTGGGGCGGGCAGGGGCTCAGGTTCGACCACCACGTCATGGGGTTCGAGTACTTCCGGTTCTGGGAGTTGCTCCTCCACCGGTTCGGCCATGGGTACCTCGGTGATGATCGCCGCTGGTCTAGGCGCGGGCTCGGGAGGCACGACCACCGGTGGCACGGGCCGGGAGATCGGTCGGCGCTCGCGTACGGGCGGCGCAGCGGGTGCGGAGGAAGGCGAGGATGCCGCAGAAGACGCGGTTGACGCCACCTTCGATTGCCCGGGCAGGGTCCGTCCGGTCCTTGGCCGAGGTGTCGGCTCCGGGGCCACGGGAGGCGCGGCCACCGGCTCTTGGTCCGCGGCGGGCTCAGCTGCGCCAGTTGCCGCCGCGCGCCGGATGGCCAAGTCACGCCTCAGGGCGGCGATCCGGTCATCGGTGCTGGTGGAGGCACTTGCCGCCCGGCTACGCATCGTACTGGGTCTGGATGCACTGGGCGGGGTGGGAGCCGCAGGAGCGGGCGGCTCTGCTGCCAAGCCGTCATGGAAGAAACGCGAACGCGAGGCTTCCGGAGTCTCTGCCCCGGCTGCGGGCTCTTGCTCGGCATCCGGGGATCCAGCCGCTGACCCAGCTGCCAGATTGCGTCTCAATTCGGCAATCCTGCTCGGAGTTTCGGCGGGGGTCTTCGACGACCGCGATGAACTCCCACTTCGTGTCGGGCGAGGCACCGTCGCACCACTCACCTCTGGCTCAACCACCGAAGGTTCGGGTGAGGGAGGTGGCGGCGGCGGAGACAAGGGCTCGGGGGCTTCTGCGATCGACTCCTGTGCGAGTTGGTCGCGCAGATCTGTGAAGCTATTCCGTCCAGTCAAGATCTTCTCCTCAAAGGGGTCCGGTGGATGTCGGAGAAGCTCGTCCTCTCCAAAGATCGCAGCCAAGTCTGGCTCACCGGCAGTGCCAGAACCAGACACAGGTTTCTTGGACTTTGACGCCCGCTCCCCGGTAGGTGCGCCATCCTTGGGCTTATTCCTCGGATCCCCACGATCATTAAAAGGAAAATGTTGAGATTGTTCGGTCACGCGGTCTATTCTTCCATGATGCCCACGCTTCTCGAAACCTGAAACGCCGCCGTGAGATATGGCCCCCTGGCGAGGGGTGGACGAACAGCCAGGTGAAGCAGGGCCGATTTCGGATTGTGGGCTAGCTCTGTTGGGGGATGGGCACTTCAACCTCGTAATCGCCGTAGGCCCGGGGATCTTCCTTGGGTTCCAGGTGGATTTGCATCTCGATCCCTGGCAGGACTGTTTGCATCTTGTCTTCGACTTCTTCGATCAGATCGTGGCTGCGCGCCACCGTCCATTGCCCAGGTACGAGGATGTCGACGACGGCGAAACGCTGGCTGCCTGACAAACGCGTACGAAGCCCATGGAAGAGGACATCGCGATCGGAGAAACTAGCCAGCACCTTCGCGATGACTTGGTTCTCCTCATCGGGCAAGGTGACATCCATCAGCCCTTTGGTTGAGTCCCGGACCAATTTCACACCGGTGACGATGATGTTGGCCCCGACCACGAAGGCGATGATCGGGTCCAGGATATTCCAGTCGGTGATGATGACAAGAATAATAGCCACCACGACGCCCACACTCGTGACGACATCGGTCCACAGGTGTTTACCATCGGCATCGAGGGTGGGCGAGCGGTGCTTTTTACCCGCCCGGATCATGATCGACCCCACTGTTCCATTGACGGCAGCGGCCAGTGTGGCGATCACCGCTCCGACCGGTGCGTCCTCCAAGGGCTGAGGATGGAGCAAGCGTTGAGTGGCCGAGATGATGATCAAGACCGCTGCGACGAAGATCAGCATCCCTTCGACGGCTGCGGAAAAGTATTCCGCCTTGTCATGACCAAACTGATGGTCATCGTCCGGCGGGCGGGCCGCCACCCGAAGCATCAACAGGGCCATGATGGCCGCTGCCAGGTTCGTCACGGATTCAGCCGCGTCCGACAACAGGCCGACCGACCCGGTCATCCGCCAGGCGACCATCTTCATGGAGATCGTCACCACGGCAGCGGCAATGGACAACCATGCGTACTTTTTCAGGCCTGCTCTCGAATCAACCACGGGCACCAGTATCCTCTGCGCCACAGATATCTGTCATCAAAGGTAAGCCTGGATGCACCGATTGCTGGCGTCGCGAGCGACACCGTGGATGTGCAGGCCCTTCTCAGGTCTCTCGCGAGCGCACACGCATGCTGATGCGAGGTCCCGGGTGGCTCAGTCAGACATCTCTGTTAGACGTGAGGAGAAAGGCGATGACCAGTGCGATCACAGCCCATCCGCACAAGACACCGAGACCCTGCCAGGGGCCCAGTACGGCAGATGGGTCGATTCGAGCGTTGGTGATCACACTCCCGGCTCTTGTGGGCAGAAAAGCCGTCACGTCAACCAGGGTTTTGCGCCATCCGGTGGGCTCGCTGGCGCCGACGACGATGTTCGTGACCAGGCTCGCGAGAATCGGCAAGATCCAGATGACACCAACGGCCGCCCCGATGGCTCCCGCTGAGGAACGGATGATGACCCCGAGTGCGAAAAAGAACAACGCCATCAGCACCATTTCGATGATGAAACCGCCGATGATCCTCACACTCGTACCCGAGGTCAGGGAGAGGTCGATCCCAGGGGTTCCCTGCAAGGCCATATAACCGAGGATCCACGAGACAATCACGGAGACCCCGAAAACAATCACGCACCAAGCCGAGATCACGACCATCTTGGCGACGAGGACCGCACTGCGGCGAGGGACGACAGCAAACGTTGACCGGCTCATCCCAGACGAGAATTCATTCGTGATGATCAGGATCGACAAGATGACGAATGTCAGTTGGCCGAAGACGCCGCAAGCGGAGACCACACTCACCGTCAGCATGAGGTTCTGGTCAGCAACTCCCACCGTGTCAGGGTTGTTCAGCACCCATTTCTCAGCAAAAACCATGATGGCGGCGAACCCGATATTGACCACGACCGTGACGATGAGAAGCCACCATGTCGAACGCAGTGTGACCATCTTGATCCACTCGGACCTGACCACTCTGGGGAAGGAGTACGCGTACCCCTGTTGCTGCTGTTGCTCCGGTTCAGTCATCGTTGACATCACTGGCCTCCTCCCGCCCGGCGGACTCGCCAGGCCTGACCGGGTTGCCGGGACCCATCAGTGTCCGAGTGGGCACTCAGCCTCGCCCGGGCTGCCTCGGAACCGGGTGTCACGCGTGACGACTCGGTTGGGCGAGGACGAGTGGTACGGGACAGTTCTTGTGCAGGTTCCGGCTGAGCACTGGCGCGCGACAATCTCGCCTGCCCCGTTGTGGGGGCACCGGCTGACCCCAGGAGCCTGTCCTGGACCGCGGAGTCACGCAGCGGGTTTCGCGGCGGCGTCGCGGACGCGGACGCCGCCACCCGAGCCTGGACCCGGCGTGAGATGGCATCAAAGTCACGCATCCGCTGCGGCCGGGGCACACCCTCAGCCCTCGGGGCCGATCCCGCTGAAGAACCGTCAGCGTACTCCCGCGATGGGATCGACCCTCGACCGGGACTGGGCATCGTCAGTCGCCCGTCGAAAGAGATCGTGGATACTCCGACATGGTGTGCACGAGTACGAGCGCCCGCCTCACGCAGCCGATCGGCCGGTGACGTCTCCGCAGACCCACCAACCGACGATGGTCGAGTCCTCGCATCCGGCCCAGAAGCAGATGCCAACCCAGCAGTGCGGGCAGATCCCAGTAGGGCTCCATCCATGAACCCAGGGCGAGCATCACGAACAGACGATCTCGGAACTGGCTCCCGTGTCACATCCACAGGGGGTACACCACGCGACCTGCGTGAAGGCGCCGCCTCAGGAAGATCGGCAAGCCCCTTGAACAACCCATCCTCAGCCACCGGACGTGACCCTCTCACCGCAGACCGGCCAGTCACGCCGTCCACCGGTCTGACCTCTCCCATGGCCGACATGACCCGCGGTTCACTGACAGACACCACCGGAGGAATCGCACCAGACCCGCGGGTCCGCGACCGACGCGACCCACCACCTAGGTCACCGTCTGGATCCACCAAGGACACGCCATCGGGCTCACTGACAGACACCACGGGAGGCAGATCACGAGACCGGCGCCCAGACGCCATCGAAGGAAGATCGCCCAGTCCCATCACAGGCTCATCCATGGAAACAGCATGAAACTCAGCTACGTGGTCCATGCCGGAACCACCATCCGTCTCACGCGTCCGATTCGCCGCAGCCACGTTCCGGGAGGCACGCGTCGACGACCGACGAGTCCCGCCCTCTGGTTCAGGCATCTGATCCGCCACAGGCGTGCCACGCGGCCCGCGCGGAGTCGGGAGTGGAGGAACACCTGCGGACTTGCGCGACGATCCGGCCGGAGGAGCACTACTTGGTTCGCGTCCAGGCGCTGGTGGAGGAAGACCACGCCGAGCTGTCGGTGCACCACCACCAGGCTCACCATACGGAGCCGACGCAGGGCCATCGGCGAAACCCATCACCTGTTCGTACACCGATCCAGGACGAGTCCCGCGACCCTGGTCAGCTCCCAGGCCACTAGACATGCGCGGTGTCAGATCCAACGGAGGTACGTGGATCGACCCATTCTCTTGCTCGTCGCGCTGGTCAGGACGAGACCCACGAACCGACGGCTTGCGAGCACCTGGTGCTGGCTCACGGGCCGGGGCCGACTCAGTCGAGCCACGCGACCCACGTACAGATGCTGTCTTGGGAACAGCGTGCGCCCCATGTGCCGGTGCCGTCTCAGGCAGACCAACAGACTCACTCAGGGCGGTGGTTTCACGAGGGTCGGCAAGACCCCTCACTTGTTCATCTGGAGAACTCCGGCGAGTTTTTCGTCCTGGTGCTGGCTGAGACGTGTCTTCGGGGGGATGAGCCACATCCCACGGAGGAACCGCGCGAGGCTCACGCACCCATGCACGACGAGTTGCATTCTCTGTTTCCTGAGTGGAATTCAACGGGGGAAGGGCCAGTGGGTCTCGCGCCCGTGCCGCCTGGGCGTCAGCGCTGGGCCGATACGCCTGATCCAGAACCGACATGTCTCGTAGTCGCTGGGCTGAAGTTCCGGGAACGTCTCGGGACTTTGTCGCAGGTACGGATGGAGTAGCGCCGTGCGGTGGACGAGTAGCTGACGCGCCCGGGGCTGACTGAGTCCTGGTCAGGCGACCCTCGGCCAAAGCAGCACGGGCTGCGCGGACCTGTTCGAGACGCGACGGGCCATGAGGGGGCTGCACCCGGCTGCGCGGAGAGCCGCCCTGGGACACCCGGGAAGCTTGTGGCGGCGCATAACGGACAGTCGGCTCGGCCATCGAGGCATCACGGGACTGCGGTGGCCGATCCACCGGGGACGTGTCACCAGACTCCCCCGCCTGCTCGGCTGGGGCAACGCTTATGGTCTGCTGTGCCTGGTGTACCGGGGCGCCCTCGGGTGGCCTCACCGCTCCGGGGAGAGACAGGCCGGCCTGGAATTCCAAGGCCGCATCGGTGAGTTGCAAGTACACGTCTTCCAAAGAGCGCTGAATCGGCGTCAGTTCGTACAATATCCACGCGCGCCGGGCTGCCTCTCTGCCAATCGCTTCGGGTGTCAATCCAGAAATGAGCAAGGATCCATCGGGATCCAAAGTGGCCTGTCTTCCCGACTGCTGGACCACGTCGGCGATCTCAGCTGCATTCGGCGAGCGCACCTTGACCACGCGGCCCGAGGCTTGGCTGATCAGATCGCTCACGGGTGAATCGGCGATCAAACGTCCGCGACCGATGATGATGATGTGGTCGGCTGTCACGGCCATCTCGCTCATCAGGTGGCTGGAGATGAACACTGTCCGGCCCTCTGCGGCCAGGTACCTGAGCAAGTTGCGGACCCAGGCAACGCCCTCGGGGTCCAGACCATTGACCGGCTCGTCGAGAATCAACGTCTCGGGATCGCCCAGGAGAGCGGCAGCCAGGCCGAGGCGTTGACCCATGCCGAGTGAGAATTGCCCCACTCTCTTGGTGGCCACGTGGCCCAAACCGACAAGGTCGATCACCTCGTCGACCCGCCTGCGGGGGATGCCGTGAGTGGCTGCGAGTGCCCTCAGATGGTTGCGAGCAGTACGCCCGGGGTGGACGGACTTGGCTTCGAGCAAAGCCCCGACTTCCGTCATGGGGGCCTTGGTGGTCTGATAAATCCGCCCGTTGATACGAGTCTGGCCGGATGTCGGATGGTCGAGGCCGAGGATCAGTCGCATCGTCGTCGACTTGCCCGCACCATTGGGGCCAAGGAAGCCCGTGACCACTCCAGAGCGTACGGTGAATGTCAGATTGTCGACAGCAACCTTGTCACCGAATCTCTTGGTCAAGTCTGTGGCGTCAATCATGCCTAACCCCCTGGACCTTGGTTGAGTATCATGCTACCGCACCGTGCATTGTGACCAGCAAGCATGTTACATGAACTTGTGCATAACCGGAATGCACCGATCGCTGGCGTCGCGAGCGACACTGTGGGGGTGCGATGGGTCGGCGGGTGGCGTGAAGGCAGACTGGACGTGAAGTGGAGCGCCGACCGACGAGCCAGCGTGCCTCCACAGGCTTGCGTAGCAGCAATGGATCGGCGGATTCGGGTATAACCGGTGCCGCCGAAAACCCGCGGGGACCGCCCTCACAGCACCGGAAACCAGCGTCGCAATTCTTCCACGGTCCCGCCCGACGCGAAAGACCCGGTGACAGCATCGGCCACGGCTTTCAGTTCCGGGGGCGCATCGGCCAGGGCGACGCCACGACCAGCCCAAGACACCATGTCGATGTCGTTGTTGCCGTCTCCCAGAGCCAAGACATCAGTCTGGTCCACACCCAGTCGGTCGGCGACCAGCTCCAAGCCACGACTCTTGCC
Organism: Propionibacteriaceae bacterium; assembly: GCA_009779115.1. Classification (GTDB taxonomy): domain Bacteria; phylum Actinomycetota; class Actinomycetes; order Propionibacteriales; family Propionibacteriaceae; genus WQYJ01. Next base: position 2,868 of record WREX01000035.1, on the reverse strand, counting down.
AGCTGCCTGGCCGCCGATTTCGATCCAGTTCTCCCCCATCGAGCACCAGTAGAGCTGGCTGAGATCCAACTGCGACATCATGGCGTCGAAGTCTGCCGGTGTCACGAAGGGGTCGCGTACGATCATCCTCAACACCTCTTGCTGGGCCAGCTCATCCCAACCCACGACGCGCAACTCACCGCGCAATTCGAATCCTCCGGGCGGGAAGGGCGCGGACAGGTTGTAACCGTGCCCGAAATCCTCCACAGCAACGACCACAGTTGGATGGTCCCGCAGGGCCTCCACCAGGGGAGCCGGATCAAACGTTACCTGGCCCACCACGTTCTCATCTGGGTACGAGATCACTGTGGCGCCATTGCTGCACACACAGTACATGTCGGTGATCCCCATCTTCTCCAGGATGATTCGCGCGGCCAGCCACGACCGCCCGGTGGCGAGAACGACGGGCACACCGGCAGCGTCGACGTCTCGTAATGCTGCCGCGATGCCGTCCGGAACGTGGTCGCCGGCCTCCACGATGGTCCCGTCCGCATCGACGGCCACGAGTTTCGGCCTCCACAGTGTCAGGTCTGACGCCTGGTCATGGCCCTGGACGGGAGTCATGCGGGCAACTCCACAGATCCCACTGCGACTGACCCGTCATTGCGGTGAAGGGTGATCACCAGATAGACCGGCACACCCCCGCTGGTCGCACTCGGGCTCAGGCTGACCACGCTCCAACCGCGCTCTTCCATGGTCGACAAGTAGTCGTCCAACTCAGGATAGGTTTGTGCGTCGAAGTCCGTGTCATGCTCCGCATCCTTGAAGCGGTCTCTCCACATGCCCAACTTCACCCGTACAACGGTGTTGCCCGGATGCACCGATCGCTGGCGTCGCGAGCGACACTCTGGGGGTGCGATGGGTCGGCGGGTGGCGTGAAGGCAGACTGGACGTCTGTTGAGCGCCGACCGACGAGCCAGCGTGCCTCCACAGAGTCGCGCAGCAGCCATGGATCGGTGCATTCGGGTGTACGACACTGCCAACTCCTCTCAGGTCGGGGGCCACGCGCTCAGGGGGTCAAGACTTCGCGTCCGCCGAGGAAGGGCCGCAGGACCTCGGGCACCCTCACCGACCCGTCCGGGTTCTGGTTGTTCTCCAAAATCATGATGATCATCCGGGTCATGGCGCACAGAGTTCCGTTGAGGGTGGCCACCGGCCCGATCCCCTCGGCGTAGCGGGCCCTGACGTTGAGGCGGCGGGACTGGAACCCCGTGCAGTTCGAAGTCGAGGTGATCTCGCGGTAGCGTTCCTGGCTCGGCACCCACCCGTAGCAGTCAAACTTGCGGGCAGCCGACAGACCGAGGTCTCCGGCCGCCACTTCGAGCACCTGGAAGGGGATGCCCAGCGAGGAAATGAAGCTTTTCTCGAAGTCGAGGATCGCCAGATGTTCCGCCTCAGAATCCTCCGGGCGGCAATAGACGAACATTTCCACCTTGTCGAACCAGTGCACGCGGAAAATACCCCGGGTGTCTTTGCCGTACGACCCTGCCTCGCGCCTGAAGCACGGGCTGTAGCCCATATACCGCAAGGGAAGCTGGTCCGCGTCCAGGATCTCATCGGAGTGGTACGCCGCCATGGCCACCTCGGAGGTGCCCACCAGATACAAGTCGTCATCGGGAAGGTGATACACGTCCTCGGCCGCCTGACCGAGGAACCCCGTGCCGTCCATGGCCGACGGCTTGACCAGCGACGGGACGATCATGGGCGTGAACCCCCACTCCAGCGCACGGGACACGGCGTACTGGGTCAATGCCAGTTCGAGCAGGGCCCCTTGGCCGGTGAGGAAGTAGAACCGCGACCCGGACACCTTGGCTCCGCGGTCCATGTCGATCGCGCCCAGCATCTCGCCCAATTCAAGGTGATCGCGCGGGGCAAAGCCCTCGGCCGCGAAGTCACGGGGAACCCCGACCGATTCGATCACCACCGCGTCGTCTTCCCCGCCGCGAGGGACATCCTCGAACACAGGGTTGGGCAGTGCCATCATCAGGTCGGTGAACTGCGCCTCCGCCAGACCCGTGGTAGCTTCAGCCTCTTTCACCTGCTCAGCCAGCTGTTTGGCCTGGGCCAGCAACGCGGGCCGGGTGTCGGGGGTGGCTTTCGCGACCTGACGCCCGAGATCCTTTTGCTGGGCTCGCAAGGCTTCGGATCGCGCGATGGAATCCCGTCGGTTCTCATCAGCCTGGATCAACTGATCGATCAATTCGACCGACTCCCCACGTGCTTCCTGGGCACGGCGTAACCGGTCAGGGTCAGTACGGATCAGTTTCGGATCAATCATGCGGAAAGTCTAGCGGGGTTACTTTTCCTCATCGTCATCGGCCGACTCTTCGTCACCGGCCGACTTTTCGTCACCGGCCGACTCTTCGTCCTCGGCTGCCTCGTCGTCCTCGGCCTGCTCGGTCTCGGCCGTGTCCTCCGTCTCTTCTTCGACCAGGTCTGTCTCGTCGTCAGCCTCGTGGCTGTCGAGGGCGTCGTCGTCAACGAGCACCGTGTCGGCCGCTTTGGCCGGGCGCTTCGAGTCGGCCTTCTTGGCCTTGGACTTCGGTGTGACTTCCTCGGTAATGATCTCGATGACGGCCATGGAAGCGTTATCACCCTTGCGATTGCCGACCTTCGTGATCCGGGTGTAGCCACCCTCGCGCTTTTCCAGCGACTTCGCGATCTCGGTGAACAAGACGTGGACCACCGTGGGATCGGTGATGGTCTTCATGACGATCCGGCGAGAGTGCAGATCGCCCCTCTTGGCCCTGGTGATCAGCTTCTCCGCCAACGGCTGCATCCTCTTGGCCCGGGTTTCCGTGGTCGTGATGCGCCCATGCTCGAACAACT
>WREX01000034.1 GCA_009779115.1 Propionibacteriaceae bacterium | reverse complement strand
GGTTCCCGGGTGTGTCCCTCCCTGGGAACCCACACCACTGGTTCGGTGAGCGGCCCGATAACAGGAGGTTGGCCCCATCCATCTTCGGGCCGCTCGCCTTTCCGTACAGTAGTCCTTGTTTCCAGGCACGTGGGGATATGTTGTATCACGCAGACACGATTCGGGTAGGCTGACGATATGGTGTGAGGAGAAACCATGAAATCATTCTTCGTCGAACAGCCTGCATGGGGTCCCCAGGTCATTCGGATCAACACAGTCGTTGAGGCGGTTGAGGCAGCGGAAAAACAGGCCGCGAATCTCGATGAGGTACGGCAGAACTGCCGGATCGCGTCAGTGCGCGCGTCGGTGGCCCTGGAGGGCAATCGCCTGACCGAGGATGAGGTGTCCCAGATCGTCGGTTCGCAGGTCCCCGATTCCGATGAACGCGACATCGAAGACGTGCGCAATGTCTGGGTCGCGTACCAACAATTGGATACCTTGGACCCGTACGACAGTGAGTCCTTCCTGCGTGCGCACGCCATGATGACGGCTGGATTGGTTGCTCAGTCGGGTATGTACCGTACTGACAACGTCGAGGTCGTGGACTGTGACAACTCACTGGTCCACACCGGCGCCGACCCGGCCCTGATCGCCGAGGGCGTCCAACAACTGCTTGAGTGGGCGCTGAACACGGATGTCCATCCGCTTGTCGTCGCGTGTGCGACCCACCACATGATCGAATTCATCCACCCCTTCCAGGACGGCAACGGCCCCATCGGCCGGCTGTGGCAGACCCTGCTCCTCAGCCGCTGGACCCCGGTCCTGGCCTGGATCCCCACCGAAGCAGTGGTCTACGAACACCAAGACGGCTACTACCAAGCCCTGCAAGCCTCCCACGGCGATCACATCGAAGCCTCCCCGTTTATCACCTACATGCTCAACATCGTCGAGGAAGCCCTCGGACGATACCAAGATTCGTTGACGGTCAGGACTGAGGGGTCGTAGGCTCACGTACTCATGAGTTATCTGTGTGCTGATCCGCCTTGCCGTGCTGGGACTCGGTAACAAGCATGATGGATCGTATTCTCCCCCCAGGAGTCGTGCTGGTCGAGCGCAGCGATGATGTCAGCATCGACACCGTGTGGCCCGGCGAACTTGGCCCAGTGTCTTCAGCATCAATCTCCAGGCAGATGGAGTACGCAACAGTACGTTCCTGTGCCCGAGCCGCCTTGACAACTCTAGGTGTCGGCGAAGCTGCTATCCTCCAGGACCCCAAGGGCTGCCCCCTCTGGCCCGACCATGTTGTTGGTTCCATGACCCACTGTCGAGGCTTCCGAGCCGCCGCAGTAGCACGAACCGAACTCGTGCGTACCCTAGGAATAGACGCCGAACCCGCCCAGTCCCTCCCCGAAGGCGTCCTAACCCGAATCACCACCCCCCAAGAACGAACAAGTATCGAGTCCCTCGTGGCTCAATCCCCCGAAACCCCCTGGGACAAGGTCCTCTTCAGCCTAAAAGAAAGCCTTTACAAGGCCTGGTACCCGTTAACGCACACCCCCCTAGAATTCCGAGAAGCCACCGTCCACCTCCACCCCAACGGCCACTGCGACCTCCACGTGACCCGCCCAGTCCCCCCAGAAATCCCCCCACCCACCTGGCAAGCTCGTTGGTGCCTCTCCGATGGCTTCGTCGCGACAGCCGTTTGGGTGCCCACCTGATGGAGTGAGCCGATGATCTCACCATCGGATGAACGCCATCCTGGCCCGGCGCGGTGGAATCAAGGGAGGAGGGCAACCTATCGCCGAAAACGTAGATCACTTTCTTGAAGGATTCGGAGAATGATCACCGGTGGGCTTCTCGACGATGTGCTCTGCTGAACGGTGAATCGTGGTCAGGTCAACGCGATCAGCACACCTCCGCTGGGATTAAGCAAGGTGAGGAGGTACGCACAGGCCTCCCCAGGACTGGTGAGTTATGATATCGCTATGACACAACAATCCCGGGGTTACGCTGCCAACTGGTACCCGGATCCCCAGAATCCCTCCCAGGTACGGTGGTGGGACGGCACTCAGTGGACTCCGTACACCCAACCCCTGCGGCCGCAGCCTTCTCAAGCCCCAGCACCTCAGAGTCAGCAGCCATCCTATTCACAGACACCTCAGAGTCAGCAGCCTAGTCAGGCACCGGTAGCTGCGAATCAGCAGCCTTCTCAAACACCGACATCCCGGCCTCAGCAAAGTCAATCGGGCAAGACTCCGTTCATAGGGGCGCGCAAACGAGCTGATGAGCTTCAAGCAACTCTTGAGAAGCTAGGCGGAATGGACTACCAACAGGTACAAGAAGCCATTGCCAAGGCTCGTGAGGAGTTGGAGGTGATCGCCAAACAGGGACAAGAGTCCATGGCTCAAGCTCGCGAGGGAGTCGAGGTGATCGCCAAACAGGGGCGAGAGTCCATGGCTCAAGCTCGCGAGGGAGTCGAGGTGATCGCCAAACAGGGGCGAGAGTCCATGGCTCAAGCTCGCGAGGGAGTCGAGGTGATCGCCAAACAGGGGCAAGAAGCCGCAGCCAAAGCCCGCGAGGCCTTGGGCATGATCGACAGACAAATAGAAGCTGCGAAAGTAGAGCTTGCTACGATTCAGTCGCAGGTTGCCAACGTCCGACAAACTTACGATCTCCAGGAAGTCGGGTTGTACGACTTCGAGCATCCCGCTGAAGCATCTGCGGATCTTTCAGCCGACCTCGCCGCCGTACGACAAGAGATCAAGTACGCCATTTCCGATGGGCAAGCCACGACTGCGAGCACCGGTTTCACATTTAATAACTCTTTACCTCAGGGCAGGAAGTTTGTCGACCAGTTGAGAAAGGCGATGCTGGCGTACTACAACTCCGAAGCCGAGAATTGCATCAAGGCAGTGCGAGCAGGAAACCTACAGACGGCCCAAACTCGGTTGGACAAGGCTGTGCAACTAGTCCAGAAAAATGGAGAGATGATCAGCTTGCGCATCACCCCGACCTATCACCGGCTGCGCTCACGAGAACTTTCCCTCGCTGCTCGCTATCTCGACGCTGTTCAACGTGAGAAGGAAATGGAGCGTGTGCGCAGGGCTGAGCAGAGGGAACAAGATAAAGCAGAAAGAGAACTTCAGGCAGAGCACAACCGGCTCGAGAAGGAACGCCAGCACTACGTGAACGCGGTGGAAGCAATGAAACAACGTGGTGATCTAGCGGGCATCGCCGACTTGGAGTCCAAGATCTCTGATGTGGATCAAGCCATGGCCGACGTGGACTTCAGGGTAGCGAACATCAAAGCTGGTTATGTGTACGTCATTTCCAATGTTGGGGCTTTCGGTCCTGATGTAGTCAAGATTGGAATGACGCGTCGTCTTGACCCGATGGACAGGGTACGAGAGCTTGGAGGAGCGTCAGTTCCATTCCGGTTCGATGTCCATGCCCTCTTCTTCGCTGAAAACGCTGTGGAAGTCGAAACTTCACTGCACCATACATTCTTCGAGCAACGACTGAACAAGATCAACGCTCATCGTGAATTTTTCCGTGTGTCCCCATCCCAGGTTCTCGATGCCCTCAAGGCGACAAACGTACATATTGTGGAGTACACGGTTGAACCGACAGCAGAAGAATTCAGACTCAGCGGAGGCGACGTACCAACCGGGCGATAGACCAGACGAGTAGAGTGAATTAAGACCTAATGTTGGTTTCTCCATATTCGTCCGAGTCACTGTCAATGAGTCTTCTCCGGTCACGCATATGGGCCCAGTAACCGTTCACCGTTGAAGTGAATGAGGTGGGTTGGGTCTTCGGCGCACCAGGCTTCGGTTTCCCAAGAGATCAGGGTGAGGTATTTGCGCATGATGGCCCTTGATGGGAAACACGACACGTATACCAGTCCTGCGGTTGATCCGGCGAATAGTGATGCCAGTTCTGAGTGCCGTTGACCGTCGACCGGGCCATGAGTGGATGCGGCCTCCATGAGCACTAACCAGTTCTGGTCGGGCAGGTACACGATGAGGTCGGGCATCTTGCCGTGCTTATCAGTGGCGACACCCAGGGTGGCTAGGGCTTCCTCATGAAAGACAGCCCATTTCTCGTCCGCATCACCGATGTACAGAACGTGGCCCCCGGGCGCATAGACCGGGCAGAACTCCTCGACCATCTGTTTGATCAATGTGTTCTGGCCGCCAGGACTCAAAGTGACCGGACTTCCGTCCGGTTGGGTGACTGGAATGCGCCGCCCCTGTCGTTCCGCGCGGTACTGCTCTGACAACCCCGGTGCGTCCTGAAGATACTTCACCAGTAACGGGTGGAATTCGTCAGTGCCATAGACTCGGATGAGTCTCAGGGCGGGCTCCGATACTTGGTAGCACCACCTAGGAGAGTTCACGGGACGCGTCGGTTCGTCAGGATTCTCAACCACCAAGGCAGCGTCCACAAACTGGTGCAGTGTGAATCGGCGAATTGTCTCACGAGTGTTGGGTGCGTAGTCGGTGCCGTACTCGTCCCTGATCCAGTCCATGATCGCCCTGGTTCCCAGGAGTGGTGCCTCGGCGTCAGCCCATGGCGTCATTGGTGCCATCTGGAGCAAGGCTAGTAGCACTTGGGCAGATCGCTCGTTTGACCGCTCAGCGTCCAAACCGAGAAATTCTAACAGCAACCGCGCGTCCTCAACTCGTGCATATGTTTCATCGTTCATGCGGTCACCTTGTCACCCAGTACGCTGTCCACCAGGGTGTCTAATTCTTTTTGGTCTGGCAGGGTGCCGACTGTTTGCCCCAAGTAGCGCAGGGTCTCGGCGTCGGGGTAGCGCAGTGATCTGAGGTCAGTGGCGTTGACCTGGGTGTGGCCGGAGAAGGTGCGGAAATAGCGGTCCACGACTGTGCTGTTGAGCCATAAGCACAGGCCCCAACCGACGTCGAAGTCCAGCCCGTAACCTCTGGTGTGGAAGACGTTCAGATGGTTCTCGAAAGCCACTGGAACGTTGCCGTTGCGTTCCGGTGTCCACATTGCCGCTACGATCCGCCGGCGCTCCTCTTTTGCTGAGAAACGCTTGACGAGTACGTAGCAGCCCTCGGGCATGAGTGCCCTGTGGTCCTCTTCGCGGCGGATTTCGAAGCCTTGCGCTTTGCCCATTGAGCGGGGCCAGAGGACCTCACCGTTGCGTAGATTGCCCGGGTACACCAGTGGCAGGCAGGCTGGCGTCGGTTGGGCGGTCAGGTTCTCGCGTACCCGAAAATCGACGATCCGACCGGTTGAAACAGACAAGCCCAGATCGTTCAGAGTTGCTGGCAGTGCCGCGATTACTGTAGTGGCCTGCGCGTCGTTGTCGTCGATCATGATCCTGATGAACTGCTGTTGGTCCAGAGGCGACACTAACTCGGGGTACGGCACGAGCCGCTGAGTGATGGTGCCAAGGTGGTCTTGGCTGGCAGTGATCAACACTGGACCGCGCTCACGTGTCTTGGTGGCTGAGAAGACAATGTTCTCTTGCAGCACTCCGTTGTCGGAAAACACAGTTGAGCGGGACTCGAAAGTGTGTAGGCGGTTGATCGCTAGCTGCTGTAACAATTTCCTCCGGAACTGCCCGAAGTACGGTCCATTCGCGAACGACCGAGGTGTGATCGCCACCAACTGCCCACCGGGCTTTAGCGCCTCAACCCCGATGGCTAGGAACGCTGCGTACAGATTCGGGGCGTCCCACCCCAGGGACTCCAGCGCCCGGCGTTGTGGCGAACCAGCCCCCAACTTCAAATAGGGTGGATTCATCACCACCACGTCGAACTCCTCCTTGAGTTGCGACTCCAGCCCTGTCGAGTGCTCGATGATGTCACCCTGAACCACGTTGACTGACACATCCGCGCCATGGGAGTACGCCCAATCCCGGCACAACCCAGCGGTCCTCTCAAGCGCCGGGATCAGGCTGGCGTCGACCTCGACAGACCTCACCTCGACCTTCCGACTAGGTGCTTCACTGACCAGGCGCTCGACAATGGCCGCTGTCAACATCCCTGACCCGGCTCCGGGATCCAGCACTTTGATCGGATCGCCAAACGGCAGGTGAGGCATCGATGCGATCAGCACCGCCGCCTGCTCAGGCGTGAAAAACTGTCCCCGCGCCGACTGCGTGTCGGCAGTCAGACCCAGGGTCGCCTCGACCCTGACCCATTCGGCTTCGGCCAGCAGTCCATCACTCATACCTCTCATCCTACGGGTGGCCTCGGACAAAATCTGAGCCCTGCACAGTGTCACTCGGGCAGATGAGAGGAAACGAGGTGATCGGGATGCCCAGCACCGGTGTGCCGCCTTGGTGACAGGGTCGGGGAATCTGTGCGCGAGAGGAGGAGTTGCCCAACTCCCGTGTACCACCCAAATGGCATAGGCTGGACTGAATAGCGGTCCTGACGGTCTGCGTGAGTAAGAGGTGGATTCACTGATGATTGATTTCAAGAAGACGGATAAGCAGTTCTACCAGCCTTCTGGGGTGTCGGTTGTGGATGTGCCGCAGATGACGTTCATTGCTGTGGACGGGCATGGGGATCCCAGTTCCAGTACGGAGTATGTTTCGGCGATTGAGATGTTGTACACCTTGTCGTACGCGATCAAGATGACGAACAAGGCGGTCATGGAATATGTGGTACCGCCGCTGGAGGGGTTGTGGGACATCGACCAAGTGGGTGCTGCGGCGGATGAGAGTTCGTTGCCCGTCCCACACCCAGACGAGTTGCTTGAAGGAGTCTTCCCGACAGAACTGGACAAGTCGAAGTTTGTCTGGACGATGATGATCCGGCAACCAGACTTCGTAACCGAATCGGTGTTGGAGACCGCACGCAAGGGCCTCGCGAAGAAGAGGGTGAAACTCGACACGACACCGGCTCACCTGATCACCATCACGGAAGGACTCTGCGTCCAGGCGATGCACCTCGGCTCTTACGATGACGAGCCTCCCACCATCGCGGCCATGGACGAGTACGCCACCGCTCACGGTTTTGTGCCGGACTTCACGAATGCCCGTCGCCATCACGAAATCTACCTATCCGATCCCAGAAAAACAGCTCCTGACAAGCTAAAAACAGTCCTCAGACTCCCCGTCTCCCAAGGATCGGTTTCTGGTTGACGGTGGTCAGGGCCACCTGTTATCAGGACTGTTGGTCTGGCTGACTTGATGTCAGCACACTGATGTCGACCTCACGCCGGGGTATGTCAACACTCATTGCCGTGCCGTGTTGTCAGTGAAAATCGCAGTATGTACGAACGTAGCCGGTGTCACGTCTCTTCGCCGTGGCTGTACTCTCAGGGTGAAACCTACCCAGCGGGGTTTGCCACCACGGCGAAGGACAGGTCTGCTGATACGCAGACTTGGTCGCCGACCGAACCGGTACCGGAGATGAAGTAGAACGCGCCCTTGGAGTTCACCAGGCGGGTTGTGAACACGATCGTGTCACCGGGGACCACCTTGCGGCGGAAGCGGACTTTGTCCATTCCGGAGAAGTACGGGGTCGCGCCGGCCAACTGCTGCGCCATCAGGACGCATGAACATTGGCCCATCATCTCGCAGAGGATGACGCCCGGGACAACGGGGTTGCCTGGGAAGTGGCCCTGGAGGAAGAATTCATCACCCCGGACGGTGTACTGCCCAACCGCCGCTTCGTCTTCCATGTGGGCCTCGTCCACGAGCAGCATGTGGTGGCGGTGAGGAAGGATTTCCATCAGTTCTTGTCTGTTCATGTCAGCTCACTTCAAGCCACGCATCAGGATTCCGGCGTTGTGGCCGCCGAATCCCAAAGAGATGGACAGGGCTGTCTCGACGTCGGCCTCGCGGACCTGGCCGGGGACGTAGTCGAGATCGCAGTCCTCGTCGGGCTCGGTCAGGCCGAGGGTTGGAACGATCTTGCCGGATTGGAGGACTTTGATCGACGTGATCGCTTCGATGCCGCCAGCCGCCCCCAAGGTGTGGCCGGTCATCGACTTCGTCGAACTGATAGCAACGTGGTACGCCATCTCACCCAGGGCCTGCTTGATCGCCATCGTCTCAATCTTGTCGTTGAGCGGGGTCGAGGTACCGTGAGCGTTGATATACAACTTGTCGTCCGCGCTCACCCCGGCGTCTTCGAAGGCGAGCTTGATCATGGCCGTGCTGCCCTCCGCGTCGGGTTGGGGAGCGGTCATGTGGAACGCATCGCACGTATTCGCATAGCCGATGATCTCCGCGTAGATCGGAGCGGAACGCCGCATCGCATGCTCCAGGTCCTCCACGACGACGACTCCAGCGCCCTCACCCATGACGAAACCAGAACGATTCTTGTCGAACGGGATGGAAGCCCGGTCGGGATCATCGGTCGTCGCCAAAGCCATGCAGTTGGAGAAACCGCCGATGGCCAGGGGATTGATCGCTGCTTCAGCCCCGCCGGCCAAGATCGCGTCAGCGGCCCCGACCTTGATGGCACGGTAGGCCTCGCCGATCGCGTTCGTACCCGTGCTGCAAGCGGTCACGACCGGAAGGTTGGGGCCCTTGGCGCCGAAGCGGATGGCCACCAGGGCCGAGCCCATGTTGGCGATCATCATCGGGACGAAGAAGGGTGAAATCCGGTTGGGCCCGCGGGTGAGCATCACTTCGGTCTCGCGGATCGATGTCGAAATCCCGCCGATGCCGGAACCGATGTAGACCCCGAAACGGTGGGGGTCGATGTTGCCCTCCAGACCCGAGTCGGCCATCGCCTGGCAGGCGGCCGCCATCGCGTACTGGGCGTAGAGGTCGGTCTTCCTGACATCGGATTTGTCTTGATACAGTTCGGGGTCGAAGTCCTTGACCTCGGCCGCCAAATGCGTCTTCATTCCTGTGGTGTCGAATCTGGTGATGGGTCCGATGCCATGCCGACCCGCCAGTAAACTCGCCCACATCGTGGGAACATCGTTGCCGAGTGGGCTGATACACCCCATCCCAGTGATGACAACGCGGCTCATCCGCTCTCCTCCTGACTATTCTTCATTCGATGCTGTTTTCCCTTCTCAGTACGGTGTGTGTCGCCGTCGCGCGTTCACCCGCCATGCGTCGGGAATTCCTCCTGCCCGTGTGGCGATGTCACAATCGCATTCCCCCGTCCACTTGCAGCACCTGTCCGGTGATGTAGGCGGCCCCATCTGAAGCCAAGAAAGCAACAGCATGCGCGACGTCTTCGGGACGGCCCGCTCTCTTCAGAGGTACGGTGCTCAGCAACGCTTGTGCCGCTGCCTCGGGAAGGGCGGAGGTCATGTCGGTCTCGATGAAACCGGGGGCGACAACGTTGCAGGTGACATGGCGCCCAGCCATCTCCAGGGCCAGTGACTTGGTGAAACCGATCAGTCCGGCCTTGGCGGCCGCGTAGTTGGCCTGCCCGACATTGCCCATCATGGCGACCACCGACGAGATGGTGATCACCCGGCCGTGGGGAGACTTCATCAGCGGGCGGATCAACGCCCGGGTGACGTTGAACGCGCCTTTCAGGTTGACTCCCAGGACATGGTCGAAGCTGGCCTCGCTCATGCGGATCATCAAACTGTCCTGGGTCACTCCCGCGTTGTTGACCAGGATGTCGAGCGACGGATCGGTTGCCAGGACGGCCTCGCACGCGGCTGCCACTGATGTGGCGTCCGAGATGTCGCAGTGGAACGCCCTGGCCCTGACTCCGAAGGCCCGGGCCTCGTTGCAGGTGGCCTCGGCGGCTTGGTCCTCCGAGGCATAGAAAATAGAGATGTCGGCGCCGGAGCGGGCCAATTCGAGAGCGATGGCCCGTCCGATCCCGCGCGATCCGCCGGTGATGAGGGCATGACGTTGACTAAGCATCGAGCATCTTCCTGGTTTCGATGAAGGAATCGTGATCGCGCACACTGGCGGTGCGCACCGACGGGTTGATCTTGCGGATGAAACTCGTCAGGGTTGTCCCGGGGCCCACTTCGACGAAGGTGTCGAATCCATCGGCGATCATGTTCTCGATCGTGAGCTGCCAGCGCACCGGATGGTTGACCTGCTCGGCGAGGAGGGTCTTCGGGTCGCCGTACGGGCGGCCGGTCACATTGGCGTACAACGGGATCGATGGGGTGTCGAAGTGTGTCGTGGCAGCGACCGCCGCGAGGCGATGGGCCGCTTCGTTCATCAGCGCGGAGTGGAAGGCGCCGCTGACCGCCAGGCGTACTGCCTTGCCGCCCGCGGCGACGACCGCCTGGGACACGGCTCCGGCCACGTCCATCGGGCAGGCCACGACAGTCTGGTCCGGGTAGTTGTAGTTGACCGGGTACACCGGCCCGATCGCCAGGCACAGCGTCTCGACTTGGGAGGCCGGAAGGCCGAACACTGCGAACATCGTGCCGGGGTGGGTCGTGCTGCATTCGTGCATGGCCTCGGCCCGGAAACGGACGAACTCGAACGCGTCCTCCTGGTTGAACAAACCGGCGTAGCATCCAGCGGCGAGTTCGCCCAGGGAGAAGCCCGCCACACCGTCGGCTTTCACACCGGCCTCCAGCAGGGCGTTGGCACAGGCCATGTCGGCGGCGAACAAGCAGGGCTGTGTGTTGACGGTCAGATTCAACTGGTCTTTGGGCCCCTCGAAGCACAGGGCTTTCACTCCGGGCAGCGTGGCCTCGCACTCGTCGAAGACCTGCTTGGCAGCGGCGGATGTTTGGTAGATCTCCCGGCCCATACCTGGGGTTTGTGCACCCTGGCCGGCGAAGACCAGAGCTAGGCGACCCATGACGGGGCTCCTTTCAGAAGAGCTTCAGCCTCGGTGATGACATCATGAATGATCTCGGCGGCGGTTTGCTCTTCATGGACCAGACCAGCGATCTGTCCTGCCATGAAGCTGCCCCGCTCCTCGTCGCCTTCTTTGGCAGCTAGGCGCAATGCTCCCTCACCCAACTGCTCCAGTTGCTCGTTGCTGACAGTGGAGTCGTACTCTTTCTCGAAGAACATCCGGGTGAAAGGCGTCTTCAGAGCGCGTACGGGATGGCCCAACCGCTTGCCGGTCGACATGGTGTCGATGTCCTTCGCGGCCAGGATCTTGTCTTTGTACGTTTGGTGGACGGTGCATTCTTTGGCGACCAGGAACCTCGTGCCCATCTGGACTCCGCAGGCTCCCAGCATCAGAGCTGCCGCCATTCCGCGACCGTCGCCGATGCCACCGGCAGCCAGGACGGGGATGGTCACCGCGTCGCGGACCTGTGGCACGAGGGCCATGGTGGTCAGATCGCCGACATGGCCGCCGCTCTCTCCGCCTTCAGCCACGACGGCGTGGGCGCCGAGCCGCTGGACCATCTTGGCGATCGCCGAGGATGGCACCACGGGGATCACGGTGATCCCGGCCTCCAACCACTTCTTCATATAGACAGCCGGGTTGCCGGCTCCGGTCGTGACAACCGGTACTCTCTCTTGCGTCACCAACTCGGCCAAATCCGCTGCGTCGGGGCTCTTCAGCATGATGTTCACGCCAAAGGGCTGGTCCGTCAGCGTCCGGACCAATCGGATCTGCTCGGCAATCACCGACGCCGGAGCACTGCCTCCGGCGATGATCCCCAATCCTCCGGCGTTGGACACCGCTCCTGCAAGCGAAGCGTCGGCGATCCACGCCATAGCGCCTTGGAAGATGGGGTAACGGATGCCGAGAAGATCACATATCTCGGATGTGATCATGGCAGATTACTGGACCTTTTCCAGCACGGCCAACAGGTCGCCCACGCAATTGATGTCGCCATTCATATCGATGGACACGTTGAGCTTCTCTTCGACCTTCATCACCAATTCAACGGTCTCCAAGGAGTCCAGATTCAGCGACGAGAACGTGGTTTCGGGTGTGATCACCAGACCCAAGTCACCTTTGTATTCCCGAATCACCTGAGTGACTTCATCGAACATTTCTACCTCCATAATTGTTTCTTGTAGGAACGGGTCATTCCCATTCCACGACACAACTGCCGTACGTCATACCTGCCCCGAACGCGCACATCACGAGGGTGTCGCCGGGCTTGATCGCGCCGGCGGCCAACTGCTCATGCAGCAGTACGGGGATGGAGACCGACGACATGTTGCCGTACCGGTCGATGTTCATGGGGAACTTGTCCGGGCTGAGTTTGAGGCGCGAGATAGCGGATTCGATGATCCGGCGATTGGCCTGGTGAACCAGGTAATAGTCGACGTCATCGGGTTCCAGACCCAGGGTGGCCAGGGCCTTGACCACCTCGCGCTCCATGTACGTCACCGCGTACCTGAAAACTTTCTGCCCCTCCATGTGGACGAAGCCGACCTCGTCGCGATGGTGGGTGAAAGGACTATTGCCCGTCATCCGGTTCGCCAGCGAGAGGACCTGGGTGTCGGGGTGGGAGGTGACGTGGATGTACTTCAGTGCCGAACCGGCGGTTACCACGACTGCTGCGGCGCCATCGCCGAACAGGACGCAGGTGTTGCGGTCGGTGTAGTCGAGGTGGGCCGACATTTTTTCGGCGCAGATCAGCAGGACGGTGGAGGCCCGTCCGGCTTGGATCAGGCACGATACGATGTCCAAGGCGTACAAGAAACCTGTGCAGGCGCCGCTCAGGTCCGCCGCCGCGCATTCGACTCCGATCCGCTCAGCGACGGCGCAGGCCAGGGCCGGAGTACGAGTGTCGCCGCCGATGGTCGCGCACAAGATATAGTCAATGTCCGTCGCCGACGTGCCGGCGTCTGCCAGAGCGTCGATGGCCGCGGTCGTGGCCAGGTCCGTGATCGTCTCGTCGTCGCAGATATATCGGGCCTTGATCCCGGTCATGGTCGAAATCCACTCGTCGGAGGTGTCCAGGCCGGTGACCTCGGCTAACTCTTGATTGGTGACGTGGTGCTTGGGAAGACCGATCCCCGTACCGGTTATCTTGATTGTCATTCGGTTGTCTCCGTCTGGTGGCGGAAGAACTTGTTGAGCTGCCCGATAGCCTCCAACAGTACTTCTCTTTCGTCGGGTTGGATTTGTCTGCTGACATTAAGCACCATGCGCCGGTGGAAGATAGCGTGAGCCCGGTCGATCAGCTGGCCTTGTTCGGTCAGGTTGACGGAGACTCGTCTGCCGTCCACCACGGATGGCGCCTTGACCACGTACCCCTTCTGTTCCAGCTTCTTGATGGCGACAGTCGTGGTGGGCATGGCGAGTTGCATGTGAGCCGCGATGGCACTGATGGTGGCCTGCTCCCCGAGCCGGGCGATGCAATCGAGCATGTGCGCCTCGCCGATGGTGATCGTGACGCCCATGATGCTTTTCAGCGATTGTGACTCGTATTTGAGGATGGTGTTGAAGGTGTCCAGCAGGAGATCGTTGAGTGTTGACTCGAAATCGGCCACCCGGGCACCTCCTCGATCAAATGATTAGTTTCACTAACTATACGACCGAAAGCTTAACTCTGATTTCGAAGGTCAGTCAACACATTTCCACGCGTGTCGGAATTCGGACAGTGAGTCATCTCACAATGATTCTCGCGTGAACAACTGGTGGATCGCCACAGGTTTTCGTCGCTTGACAGCCGCAGGAAGGCCCGGCTCGTTTCAGAACCATCGACACAGGTCGGTTGTGCGTCCTGTGGTGCTTGGCAGGGGTGATTTCAGGGTAGGATCCAGACTGAGGTGTGTACGGAGAATGTGTGTCCATTGCGGATTCACCAAGCTATCGATACGGTACCGTCGTACATGTCGAACTGCCGTAGGCTGCAAACTTTGGACCTGATAGCATCACAAGGTCAGAAGTGGGCTGACGGCGCAGGATGCTTCAGCACGCAAGGTACGTGATGCCCGGCCGCGCTGGATGTCGGATGACAGCAGGTGAAGTCCTGCACATGAAGGAAAGGTACAAGAATGAGTCAGAAGCCCGCATATCCGGGCGTCCCGGATGTCATCAACGGCAATGGTGCCGTGGCTTATGTCATGAGGCATGTGTGCGGAGGTGTGATCGGATACCCCATCACCCCCTCGACCGAAATCTCTGAGATTTTCGAAGCCGGGCGCGCGGAAGGCGCCCTGAACGTCTGGGGCAAACATCCCTTCTTCGTCGAGGCGGAAGGCGAGCATTCGGCACAGTCTGGTGCCCTGGGTGCTGCTCTGATCGGCGGAAACTTCATCTCCAACGCCAGTTCGGCTCAGGGGATTTTGTACGGTCTGGAATCGCACTACGTGACGGCTGGCAAGACGATCGGCGGCTTCGTCTTGCAGGTGGCGGCTCGTGTGGTCACCCGTCACTCCCTGAATGTCATGGCGGGCCATGACGATATCTACTCATTGTTGCCGGCCGGATACACCATATTGTTCGGCTCCGACCCGCAGGAGGCAGCCGACCTGGCCGCCATCTCGTACCGCACCACCTCACTGACCCTGGTGCCTGTCGCCAACGCGATGGACGGCTTCGCCACCAGCCACGTGATGAGCGAAATGTTGTTGCCGGAACCTGAGCTGCTCAAGGCTTACCTCGGTGACCCCATGGGCCGGATTCCCTGCCCGACGGTGGCCCAGGACATCTTGTTCGGGGCCAAGGGGCGGGTCGCCTACCTGTCCCGGTGGATCGACTCCCATCAAGACGCTCTGACAGGCGAGGGCGTTGCGGCGCTGCGGACCTACCTCGACAAGAACGCCGACGCCATCGAGAAAGACAACGACGCCAAACTGGTGGCCAAGACCGAAACCCATCTGCCCCAGGACCTGCGTGGCGCGTGGCGGAGGGCCTGGAAGGGCGCGTGGCAGAAAGGCACACGCCGATTGGTCCCAGCACTGGTCGATCCGAACAACCCGGGTCTGATCGGCGGAGTCCAGAACCAGCCCGATTTCCAGGCCGGCTCGGCCGACCACCGGACCCACTTCGCCGTCGCGGTTCCCGACCTGGTGCGCCAGGCGATGCGTGAGTACGGCGAACTGACCGGACGGGTCTACTCCCCCATTCAAACCTATGGTCCCAAGGACGCCGACATGGTTCTTGTCGGTCTCGGGTCGATCACCCATGATGTCCGCGCGCTCCTGCCGTACTTCGAAAGCCAGGGGATCAAGCTGCGCGTGGTCTCGGTCAAACTGCTTTCTCCCTTCCCGGACGAGGAATTCGTCGAGGCCATCAAGGGCGCCAAGCAGGTCACCGTGATGGAGCGTTCCGAGGACACCGCGCTGGTGCGCGCGGTCAAGCAGGCCATGTTCGGGGCCGGGATCAGTTCCGACGACCTGACGTTGACGACGGCCATCTTCGGCTTGGGCTCCCACGATGTGCAACCGCGCGACATCGTCGCCGTAGTGCAGAACATGATCGACGGGCCGAAGGTACCGCTGGTCTATGTCGGTTCTCAATTCTTCGTCAAGAACCCAGCCACGGAGACTCTGGCGGCCTTGCAAGACCGGTTGCGTGCCGCCTATCCCGAGACCGAGGTCATGGCCCTGGTGACCAAGGAGAATCCTCCCGGTTTGCTGCCACCCGAAGCCTTGCGCATCCGGTTCCATTCCGTCGGCGGGTACGGCACAGTCGCCACCGGAAAGCTCTTGACCGACATGCTCTCGTCCATGCTTCACATGCATTCCAAGTCCGCGCCGAAGTACGGGTCGGAGAAGTCTGGGGCAGCCACCAACTTCTACATCACCCTGTCGCCTGAGCCAGTGTTGTTCACGAACAATTCCCTAGAAGACATCGAGATCGTGATCTCGCCCGACCACCAGGTCTTCGAGCACGACCATCCGTTGCGCGGCCTGATCAAGGGTGGCACCTTCATCATGCAGTCCGACAAGACACCGATCGACGTCTGGAATGCGCTCCCGCCGTACGCCCGCAAAGAGATTCGTGACAAGAACATCCAGTTCATGGTCATCGACGCGTTCGGCGTGGCCAAGAAGAATGCGCCCACTGCCAACCTGGAGATTCGCATGATGGGTGTCGCCTTTATCGGTGCGGTCATCGGGCACGTCGAACGGGTCTCGCGCGGCGCCGATCCCAAGGCGGCCAAGGCGCTGGCCCGCCACGAACTGGAGAAGAAGTTCGGCGCCAAGGGCGGGGCCGTGGTGGACGCCAACATGGCGGTCATCACTGACGCCATCGACGCAACTCAAGTTGTCGACTACACCCAGCCTGAGTTTGCCGGGTCTGACTCGGCCTCAGTGGCCAAGACACCGATTCTGACTGGGCGTATGGTCCCCGACACCGGCACGTCTCCTTCCGGGCTGTACGACGCGACGTACTTCGATGACATGATCGCTCGTCCCTTCCGTGAAGGCTGGGCTGGGAGCTCTCCGGTCCTGCCAGGTACGGGCATGTTCATTCCCGTGGCGACTGGTGCGGATAAAAACAAGGGTATTTTCCGCCGCGATGTGCCGGTTGTTGACATCGACATCTGCACGGCCTGCCTGGAATGCGCGCTGGCTTGCCCCGATTCGGCGATCCCGAACCAGGCGCATGAGATCGTGGATGTGCTGGCTCTGGCCATCAGGGGCGCCAAACTGAGCGATGAGCACAAATCGTACTTGCTGGGCTTCGCCAACGAATGGGCCGAAAAGGTACGCGCGATCTACCTGGAGGACACGAAGGCTCCGGGCTTCGCTCAGGTGGTCCGCGTCGCGTCGAGCGTCGTGCCGAGCCTGGCCGAGGAGCATCTGAACGCGATCATCGCCGAGGTCGACGCGTATCCGGTCGGGCGCATCCGCCCGATCTTCGACCAGATGGAGAAGAAGGAACCCGGGACCGGGGCGATGTACTCCGTGGTGATCGATCCGTGGAAGTGCACCGGCTGTCTGCAGTGCGTCGACGTGTGCGGGCCGGGGGCGCTGACCGCCGTCCAGCAGGACGACGCCCTG
>WREX01000033.1 GCA_009779115.1 Propionibacteriaceae bacterium | reverse complement strand
GCGCGGCCCTGTGGAGGCACGCTGGCTCGTCGGGCGTCGCTCAACAGACGTCCAGTCTGCCCTCACGCCACCCGCCGACCCATCGCACCCCCACAGTGTCGCTCGCGACGCCAGCAATCGGTGCATTCGGGCTATGGACAACTGACGCCTGACGCACTGCCCTGTCACACATCTGCCGGGTGGTGAAGCCGATGGTAAACTTGGCCGATTAGGAGCGTGCTAAAGCATGCTGTGTCGTCAGCCGGGCATCGGGCGTGATGAGGTTCGGTTTCAAGAGGTGGGAGTGATAGTCGACCTATCACCCCAGCTCTTGGGACCGAAGATCGCGCGATCCGGTGTGCGGATGACGGCACATGATGCTTCAGCGGGCTCCCTGGAGCCTGCTGATGTGGGCGGTAAGTTCCGGGCCATTTCTTACGAGGAGCTATTGTGTCAGACCTGCCAACGCCAAATCCTGGCGGCGGTGACGCGTCTGATGAGTCTGCCCCCACTGCGGCATCAAAGTCATGGGACACATCATGGCCCACCACACCACCGTCGCGGGTGTCCCAGCCACTCACCGGTGGTACAGAACCACCAACTCGTACTCCACAACCACCCACTCCTCTTGCCCCACTCCCCGACTCAGACACTGACACTCCGACCACGTCAGACTCTCCGTTTTCCCCTGACACACCCTATTTGCTGACCACTGACGACATCCCCGGCGCCCAACAACCCCCTGCATCCCCACCCCCCGTGTGGACTCCGCAGCCCTCCTCCTGGGCATCGCAACAACCATCGTGGGTGACCCAGTCCTCGATGACTGACTCGCCGGTTCACTCGCAGTGGACTGCGCCAACCGGTCGTCCGGCCCGCCATTCCAAGCGGCGACGCGGCCCACTCCTAGTCGCGCTGGTAGTCATTGTCGCGATCGCGTTGGTCGTGACTGTGGTGATCTTCGCGCCCCGTTTGGGCTGGCATCGAACCCAGTACGGGTACGACATCGTCGAGCAGAAGACCATATTGGCTGACCAACCGTGGATCATCTCATTGCCGATGACGACGACCGCCTACGGACCGCAGGAGGGCAACCAGTGGGACGGGATCGTGGACGTCTTCACCGACCCGGCACTGACCCACGCGTACACCGCAGTGGACACGACCGGGAAGCTGACCGTCTTCGGCGCGAAGGGGACTTTCACCCCGGCCCAGGAGCCGGCCACCGTGTCATCCAACCTGCCCGATTCCGTCGCCAACCTGACCCTCGGGAACAAGAACGCCTGGCCGTCCGGCATCTACTATGTCGTGGAGTGGAAAGGTTTCTTCGGCGGTGCCCTGGACCACCCGCGGGTCCACATCTTCACGGTAACCCCTGTGGCCGGTGAACTCGCGACACCCCAATTCACCATGGCCGTCACCGACGAGGGCATCCCCCAATTTTCCTGGACCAGCATCGACGGGGCGGTCGGCTACTACATCCTCAGACGAAACCCCGTGGGCCCTTCCCTGGACACGTCCCTGGAAGTCATCGGCACGGCTACTGGAGACGCGACAAGTTGGCTGGCATCCAGCCAGGACATGTCCTATCAGAACCCCCGGCAGAACGGAGCCGACATCACGTCGTACAATCCCGAGTTCCTGGCGCTGGATCCCGGTGGGGGCCCTTGTGTCCCCGAGGATCGCTTCGATGAACAGACGAGTCAGGCGGATCGAGACACCTATTACAATTCGCGCCTGCTCTACCCCAGTTATGCGGTTGTCGCCGTCGACTATGACGGCAACACGACGCTGGCCGCCGAGCAGGACGGGCGCGACCTCATTACCCACACTCCCGTGGCCACTGCCACACGAGCGCTGGCGCAGATGAGTGCCGGGGGGGATGCCAGCATGTACCTGCCCACAACGTACCCTGTCACGATGGGCAACTGCCAGACCACGATGTTTCCTGTCACCGGCCAATCCCTGACCTCGTTCATCACCAGTAACACTGTCACCTTGAGGTACGCGGTCAGCCACACTCTGCTCACCGGTTCGATCACCGGAATCGACACAGCGTCGAAGACCCAGGTGCGTACCATGGGCCGCCAGATGAACCTGCGCGAACTCACATCGTACGGACCAATGGAGGACCTCGACACCATGGCGCAGGCCGATGTGATCACGTACTCCATCGGCCGTACGCCCTCGACGACTGCGCCCTCCTCGCCGTACACCTGGAATGGCACCTCTGACATGGTGAAATACATCGCCGCCAACGTGTTCGCGGGTGAGACGGCCATCGACATGAGCACGTACATCGCCGACCCCGACTCCCCGCTCATCTACGACGCGGCCAATGAAGCTTTCCTCCAGAACCCCTACATCACCGACATGGTGCCGACCATCGGAATCCTCAACGACGTACTCTACGTCGGTTACGAGATGAGCCCCGATGATCGTTCCGCCTCGGCCGCGCGCATCAAGGACAAAGTCGACCAGATCGTCGGCTCCATCATCACCCCCGACATGAGCGACCGCGCCAAGGCTCTGGCCATCAACCAGTACCTGGCCACCAATGCGGTCTACGACAAGGCCGCCGCCGACTTCGCCACATCCAGCACCCACCCCGTCCAGGACTACATCACCCGCTTCCCCAATTCCTGGGACGCCGAGGGAGTACTCATCGACGGCACGGGTGTCTGCTCATCGTACGCCTCCGCCTTCAAAGCCCTAGCCGACGCATCCGGCCTGGTCAGCGTGACAGTCACCGGCTACGCCGACAACTCCGGCCAGGGCCACGAGTGGATCAAGGCCCAGATCGGCGGCACCTGGCAGATCATCGACCCCACCTGGAACTCCAACATCTGGGAACAAGTACGCGGCAACATCCAAACCTACTTCGGCCTGACCGACACCCAAGCCCACCGCACCCCCTTCGACGCCTTCGTCGTCAACTCCCACATCAGCGACTACGACACGCCATAATAGATATACCTATTATGGGTAGCACTTTCAGGTGAACGCTCTCACATTTCCAGTACGGCACTGGGACGGATTCTTAGAGAAATGTCAGAGCACTGAGTCATAATAGAAACTGCGCTCACTATCTCGTCCGGTCAGTTGGAAAGGAGCCATGATGGCTCAGCAAGGATGGTATCCCGATCCAGGTGGACAATCTGGCATGTTCCGGTACTGGGACGGTAGCTCCTGGTCAGAGGTCATTTCTCCAACTCCCTTGCCGGGGCCGCCTTCGCAGTTCGGCGCTCCAACGGCCCAACCCTGGGGGTCGTATAGCACGTCGCCCTCCGCGTCCGTCACGGGAGATACCCCAGGAATCCAGCCCCCGTCGACAACATCCATGGGATCCACGTCCGCACCCGGGGCGTACGGGCAATATCAAGCCATGGCCAAGGCGAAGACGAAGAAACCAGTCGGTCTGATTGTGACGATCATCGTCGGAGTCCTGGTCCTCGCGCTCTTTGTATATTTCCTTGTGACACGGGTGTTCACGGTACCGGTCAACAACCCCAATAATCCCAACGGCAACCCGACCACACAAGGGTGCCCCCAAAACCCAGGGACCAACGCTCGTGCCGACCATCCCAACGACGGTCGGGTGTACGGAGGCAATCTGTCGTACCCACAACTCGGCGACCCTTGGAGCGCTGTCGACACCCAGGACACGCGCATCCCATTCGGACGAGACGTGGCCGAGCAAATGATCCCGATCCAGGAGAACTACGATGGCAAAGGCATGTCGTGGGTGATCTCTGTCATGGTCGGCGAATTGTACGCCGGGGACGGGTTCTACGATCCCCAGGAGGGGTCGCAGATCGTCAATCAATGCATCTTCGGAACCTTCTACGGCAACAACAAAGTGACAGCCGACACCCAACGCTCCGAGGCGTACACCCTTGACGGCTACAACGGCTGGATCACCGAAACCAATTTGTCGTTCTCCATTCCCAACCTGCAAACTACGTCCGAGTTGGCGATCGTCATCATCGTGAAGACCTCAGCCATGTCCTCCTCGATCTTCTACGCGTCGATCCCGAACAACGCCATGCAGTATAAACCTGACGTCGACGCCGCGATCGCAGACCTACAAGTCACTGGTTGACGACGCTCTCTGCGCCCACTGATACTGACCCCGGATGCACATCGCTCGCGCGACACCCGGACAGGATGCCGACGCTTCGGGCTGATCGACGCGTCGGCCACTGCGTGGAAGTCCTGGGATGACCAGGGCTGTCTTCGGATTCACCAAATAGTGCTGACGACAAGCACTGTCGCTTCATCCAGGTCGCACAGGCGTCAGTTGTGGACGACGACCAGCGTCCCGGTGTCGATCCAGTCGTACATGGTCTTGGCCAGATCGGGAGGCAAACCGACGCAACCGTGTGAGGCTGCGTGCCCGAACGATGAGACCCAGTAGTTGCCGTGGATGGCGATGTCCCCGTCGAAGTACGCGATCCACGGAACGTTCTTGGCCAGGTACCCCGGTCCGGACATGTCTTGGAGGGCCACCTTCAGCCAGACGTGGAAAATCCCGGGGTGAGTCGGGGTGCCTGGCAGGCCGATGACAACACTCCATGTGCTGACGGCTGTCGTGCCCTCCCACCGGGTCGCCGTGAAGTTGGTGAGGTTGACCTCGACCCATTTCTCGCCATTGGGGACGAGATATTTGTCATCCATAGGAACGGTTTCGCTTGTGGCAGGCTCGGTGGTCGTGTCCACCGCCAGGTTGAGCCCGGTCCCCGCGACCAGGGCGTCCGACACCGACGAGATCACACTGTCCGGATCGGTGAGACTCGTCCCCGCGGCGCCGTTCTGCTGGATTCCCAGGACCTCACCATCAGGGCGGAGGAGGGTCTGTTGCGGGGTCATGACCGTCGTCAGGTTGCCCTTCAGCAAGTCGGGTAGATCAGCCGCCACTTGCGCGGTGTCGATGCCGACTTTGAGCGCAGTGCTCGCTGGGTCTGGAGTGAAGACCGTCCACCCGGCAATCGTCGCCACAGGAATGGTGTACGTCTTGCTCCCTGCCGTCAGGACGTACGGAGCGGCCAAACGCTTATTTGCCGTATCCGCTGCAGTCTGGGCATCGGTGTCACCCACTTCAGGTTGTTCCTGCTTGGTCGCCACTTGCAACGCCGACTCGATCCCCTGGCCATAGGCGAGTTCCTGAGCCACCTGGGGTTCATCCGCCTGGAGACCAGCTTTGCCCGGCACAGCCACGAACTTCTGCTGATCGGCGTCATAGGAGATGCTCGCCGGAACGGACCTCTGGTCCTTGGCAATGAATGTGGTGTCGAGGAGGTCCTGGAGTTTCTTGTGGTCGACGGCCATCACCAGCGGGACATCTTTGGTGGTGAACGGGCTGAATTGGGCGGTGGTCGCCCTCGTACTGCCGGCGTTCATGGCATTGCTTACGGTCTTGTCGAGGTCGAACGTGACACCCAAGTCCTGAGCGGTCGCCACTGCCTGATGCCCATCCAACTCCAAGGTGGCCTTGTAATTGTTGACCAGTGTCTGGGCGACATCGCGGACCTGGGCCTGTGAAAACCCGGTGATGTTGAAACCGGCCAGTTGTGTGCCCGGCTTGGCATGGCTTCCGAAGTACGCGACACCGACGGCTCCGACCCCGGACACAAGCACCAATGCTGCCACAATGCTGAGAATCGTCACCAGAACGCCAGCTTTGTCCTTCTGGCGTTGCTTGGGTGGCGGGACAACTTTGGGACCTGCGACGACCGGACTCACCACTGTCGCGGTCACCGACGGTTGAGTGTCCGGCGAAGAGCCCTCTGACTGCGTGACCGACCCCGATATGGGTTTGGCGATCGTGTCCTGAGCAGTCTGATCCTGCGAAGACGGCCCGCTCAGTCCTGTCACCAGATGATTGCGCGGTACGACGATGTCCGGAACCTGGGCCGTACTCCCGGCTGGAGCGATGAAATCTGGTCCGGCGCCGTCAGCGGGCTGCTTGGTTGCGGCTGGCCTGACAGCGTCCAGCGGCTGTGTGGCGTCAACAGGCGGTGTCATTTCGGGGGTGTCGTGGGCGTCAGCGGGCACTACCACCCCGGTGATCTCGGCTGGGTCCATGCTCGCGGTCGCGTCAACGTTCATGGCTGCTTCAGCGCTCTTCGCTGCGTCAACATCCTTGACAGCCTCAACACTTTTCGCCGCGTCGGTCCTCTTAGCAGCCTCGGCATTCTTGGCTGCTTCAGCACGTTTCATGGCCTCGGCGCGTCGGGCCGCCTCCAGGCGCTTGAGGATGGCGGGACGCTTGAGGGGTGAACGTGGCTTCACCGGGGCCTCAGGCACACTCGCATCAGTCGGTTGACTGGCGTCAGCAGGTGTCGTGGCACCCGCTGTGTCATCTGTGTTCGCCGCCTGTGCCGAGTCAGCGCTGAGCGCGGTATCTGCGTGTTTCACACCCTCGGCGGACTGACCTGCATCCGAAGACTTCTCCACGACGGCACCTGGCGAGGGATGCACGGTGTGATCCGTGTTGACAGGCTGACCAGCATTACCGGATTGCTCAGCGTCTACACTTGTCACAGCCTCTTTTAAAGGCTGAGGCGGAGCAGTTTCACTCAAATCGGAAACTTGTTTCATGGGGTCAGGATGCCCGATGATCTCCACAACGTGCTGCGTGCGACCAGACTGGCCCGCGTCATCGATCTGCGAGGAATCAACGACAACCGTTGGCTCTTCAACCGTGTCGCCAGTTTGACTTGGATCTGTGTGAGCATCGAGCGGCTGGGCAGGCCCGTCTTCGTCACCGGGCTGTCGGTTCGAAGTGTTTCGGTCTAGGGCCATGTCGCCTCCGTTCAGATCATCTACGCTTGTCAGTGGGTGTGCACCGTCACATTAGTCAATGGTGGTGGCTGTCAGGGAGCTTATTCGGGGGAACCGCAAGCGGACTACTGTGAGATTATACCCACGGTGTCTCGCATCGATCAGAGGTAGCACGCCATCGATATGGAACTTTTATACAATTTTCACGGCTTACCACAAACAATCAAAGAAAACTTTTTCAGACCCAGTTGTGGTTTTTCCCGATGTATAAAGTCTAACAGTAATCATTTATCCGGTGCACTATTGAGATCCTCTGATTCCGAAGAAGCTTTGCGACAGTGGGTTGACTCTGAGCCCGGATGTACCGATTGCTGGGGTCGCGAGCGACACTGTGGAGGTGCGATGAGTCGGCGGTTACCGTGAAGGCAGACTGGACGTGAAGGTGAGCGGTGACCGGTGGGTCAGCGTACCGGCACAGGATCGCGCAGCAGCCATGGGTCGGTGGATTCGGGACTATGCTCGTACTTGTGATTTTCAAGCATGTGGGCGACGGTCGTCCGTACCCTGATCACAACCTGGCTGTGAAGGACTGGGTCAAGATTGAACCGCATGAGGTGCGGCTCGACCAGTTGATCACGACCAAGAGCACCCTCGACCTCCACACTCTGCTGGCGGAGGATTCGACCCTGTTCGGAGACCTCTTTCCTCATGTCGTGTCGTGGCGCGGTTCGCTCTACCTGGAGGATGGGCTCCAGCGGACTCTGCGGGCCGCTCTGCAGGGCCGGGTTGCCATCCATGCTCGCATCCTAGAGTTGGTCCTCCCGGAAATGCCTCTCCCCCAGACCGACTAGGCTTGTCTGCTCCTGTGTCTAGGATTCTTGTTTTCCCCCGACTTTGTCGCTTGTATGCGCCGTCAACCACGCCTGATGGGTACAATGGCACCGACGATGGCATGCTGACAGTACGGAAGACTGGCGAGATCATCCGAGCAGGTAGAGTGCCTAATCAGGGACGCGTGACACTGTCGAGTCGACGGTACCGGGACAGGCTGGGGCCGGTCGGCTGACGGTGACACAGGGACGCGCAGATGCCACGGTTGTGTGGATCTGTGGATGCAGGTTAGAGATGAGGAGGGTGAGTGAACACCAACAGACTGGGACCGAAGTTGTCCACGCCTATTACCCTGGTCATTCTGCTCGGGATTCTGGCCGCAGGAGTGGGCTGGGGCTATAAGTCTTTCCTCGCCAAGCCGCCTGCTCCACCTCCTCCCACGTGCGTCACGATGCCGATGACGGAGATGACGACTGGGGCAGTAACAGTCAATGTTTATAATGGCGGCAGCATGTCTGGTCTGGCTGGGCGCATCGCCGATTCTCTGCGCAAGGGCGGTTTTGTCGTCGGTACGGTCGCCAACTCCACGACGAAGATACTGACCATTTCTATCGTGGGCAACGCCACCGATAGTCCAGAGGTACAACTGGTCGCATCGTGGTTCAACGATCCCGAGGTTCAGGCCGATGGGCGGGCAGATCACTCGGTGGATATCGTCGTGGGCAACGGTTTCGACATCAACGCAGGGATGGCGGCCTCACCGCCGAGCAGCATCGACATCCCGGCTGGCGAGGCGTGCTTGCCCGCCACTGGCACCCCTTCGGCCACGGCAACCGACCAGGCAACCCCGGGGGACCAGCCCACCTGATCCTGATAGTCTCATCACATGCCTGATTTCCAACCATTCCCGGCGTTGAGATACGACCAGGGGATCGACCTGCCCGCTGTCCTCGCACCGCCGTACGACGTGTTGTCCGACCTCGACACTGAGCGGTTGCACGCGCTGAGTGCGTTCAACATCACACACATTGACGTACCTGATAACCAGGATTACGGGCATGCGGCCGACGTGCTGCGCGCATGGGTGGCGGACGGGACGCTGTGTCCAGACGACAGTGATACTTTGTCGATATATCGGTTAAGCTTTATCGACTCTGCGGGAAACCCGCGTGAGATCGTGGGAGTGCTCGGAGGTTTAGAGGTTGTCGACGCTCCGGTGGGCGGTGGTCCGGGGGGACCTGGCGACGGTGCAGGGGGGTCTCGGGACGGTGCTGGGGTATCTCGGGACGGTGCGACAGCAACCGGCAGCGGGTCGGGTACGGCCGGAGATGGTTCCACTTCACGACGGCGGACGACGGTCCTGCCCCATGAGCAGACGACCCCCAAGGCGTCGACCGACCGGTTGGAGTTGATGCGAGCAACAGCCGCCAACACCTCGCCCGTGTGGGGATTGTCCCTTGCCAGCGGGCTGGCAGCAGCCCTGGAGGACCCTGCTGAATTCATGGGGTCGATCGATGTCGAGGGTGTCACCCACACCTTGGAGAGGATCACCGATCCGGAGCGGACCGCGGCCATCCAGACAATCCTGGCTGCCGACGATGTTCTGATCGCCGATGGCCATCACCGATATTCGGTCTCACGGCAGTATCGCGACGAGGTACGCGCCGCCACGGGGCGTACTGACACCCGGGCCGAGCAGACGCTGACCTTCGTCAACGAACTCATCGAAG
This sequence comes from Propionibacteriaceae bacterium, assembly GCA_009779115.1. Lineage (GTDB taxonomy): Bacteria > Actinomycetota > Actinomycetes > Propionibacteriales > Propionibacteriaceae > WQYJ01. The sequence continues at coordinate 7,825 of WREX01000033.1, read as the reverse complement.
ACCAGTTGTCCATCGAGGCGATCCACCGGTTGTACGCCGGAGTAACCGCTGAGGCGCTGCGCGCAGGGTTGGAAACTTGTTTCGAGTTGTCGCCGTTGACGGCGGGGACGGCTGGCGGCGTGACTCCCGCGACGTTGGGTGAGATGGTGACCTCGGGCCGGATGGTCCTGCTGTGGCCCGACGGTTCAGCTGAATGGATGGCGCCCAAACCAGGCGTTTTCGATGGCATCCGCAACCTGGATGGGCTCTGGCTGGAGACCGCTCTTCAGGGGGTCCAAGTCGACGTGACCTATCAGCACGGTCTGAGTGAGATGGTGAACACCGTTGCCAGTGGTCATTTCACAGCCGGTATCCTGATTCGTCCGACTTCCATCGACGAGATCCGGCGGACGGCCCGCGAAGGGCTCCTCATGCCACCCAAGTCGACGTTCTTCACCCCCAAGCTCCTCACCGGATGGGTGATTCGCCCAACCGAGCCGGTGGTGCAGAATGACACCTCCACCAATTCGGACCAAGACTGACCACCGTATTCCCTCCCCAACATCCTGTTTGATCTCACTGCAGGTCTGCGCTCATTGCCGTACTGTCTCGTGAGATGCGGTGGATTCGGGTTAGGCCCGGATGCACCGATTGCTGGCGTCGCGAGCGACACTATGGGGGTGCGATGAGTCGGCGGGCGGCGTGAAGGCAGACTGGACGTGAAGTTGAACGACGCCCGACGGGCCAGCGTGCCGGCACAGGGTCGCGTGGCAGCCATGAATCGGTGCATCCGGGTTATGTCTCAATATCCAGGATGCTTACTTTCGTGGTGCTATCGCGTCTCAGTACAGTGGGGTCCATGAACGTACCAAATCTCATTCTTTCCAACGGTGTCCCCATTCCAGCAATGGGGCTTGGCACATGGCCAGTCAGGGGTGACGAGGGGGTGGCGACCGTGCGTACTGCTCTCCAACTCGGATACCGGCTGGTCGACACGGCCGAAAACTACGAGAACGAAACTGAGGTGGGCCAGGGCATCCGGGAGTCCGGCGTGCCAAGGGAGGAAGTGTTCATCACAACGAAGTTCAACCGGAAGTGGCATTCCGTGGATGGCGCTCGACAGGCGGCGCAGAACGCGATGAAAAAGCTCGGCACCAACTATATTGATTTGCTGCTGATCCACTGGCCGAATCCCGATCAAGACATGTACGTCGAAGCGTTCAAGGGCTTGATGAAACTCCTTGACGACGGGGTCATCCGGGCGATGGGCTGCTCGAACTTCAAACCTGCCCATCTGGACCGCATCTTCGCTGAGACCGGGGCAACTCCCCACGTCAACCAGATCAACCTCAACGTGTGGACCCAGCGGAGAGAGTCAGCGGAGTACAACAAGGACCACAATATCTTGACCGAGTCATGGAGTCCGATCAAGCCCGCATCCATGCTTCAGGATCCGGTCGTTGTACGGATTGCCACCGACCATTCCGCCACTCCCGCGCAGGTGATTCTGCGCTGGCACACCCAACACGGGTATCTCCCAGTCCCCAAGTCCTCCAACCCCGCCCGCCAGGCCGAAAACCTCGCCAGCTGGGATCTCACCTTGTCAACCCCGGATATGGCTGCCCTCGACGCCCTCGACAAGGGCGAGGACCACGTGACAGATTCGGACTCCTTCGGGCACTGACACGGTGATCGCTGCTTATTGGAAGTTTCGGTGACTAGCGGGTTCTCACATCAGAATGACTGAAGGGCCTCCAACTGCTTCCAGGCGTTTGAATCCTTCATCTTGGGTGACAACAGGCACATTCAGTGACAACGCAGTGGCAGCAATCCACAGATCATTGACCCGGCTTTGAGACAGACTACGAGCGGCAGAACGCAAGACAGCCCAGTGGAATGCAATATCGACATCAATGCCGATTGGCCGGACTCTCAACGCCCGTTCCAGAGTGTCCAGACGCCGGGAACGATTGATCGATTCACCATCCTGGATGACGGCCAGACGCAGTTCGGCCAGGGTAATCACAGATATACCCAATCCATTGGGCAGGGTTGCCGCCCTCATGGGGCGCTCCTGTTCACGAGCGATAAAAATACTGGTGTCTAGGATTGCGCCGATGAGATCAACCAAGGCCGTCATCGCCGATCGTGTCCCCGGTAGTACGAATACTGTCCCACGCCCCAGAATCCATCTGATGATTCATGATGATGTCCATGGCTTCTTGCGCTGTGAAAACTAATGGTCTGCGGTCATCGGCCAGTGGCACGAGCATCGCACGAGGTACACCGCGGCTGGTGAGTGTGATCTCCTCCCCTGATGCTGCACGCTCAACAGTTTCGAAAAATCGAGACCTCGCCTCTGCGAGGGGAAGGACAGTCATGTCGTAAGTGTACATTTGAAGTACATCAGTGTTCAAGATGTATCGGCGTAAGCTGGCGGGAGGAGGTTGCTATGCGGGTTCGTCCGCCGGCGGTGGCTGGCATGTTCTATCCGGGGGAGCGTGGGCGGTTGCGGTCCATGATCGACGGGTTCCTTGACCAGGCTCGGGGTGGGTGTCCCGACTTCGCGTCCGTGAGGGCGGTGATCGTCCCTCATGCTGGGTACGTCTACTCGGGGTCGACTGCGGCTTTGGCGTACGCCGGTGTGGAAAGGCTGGCTGACAACGTCAAACATGTGGTGATCGTGGGACCCACCCATCGTGTGGGGATCCATGGGATCGCACTTCCAGATGCCGATGCCATGGCGACACCGTTGGGGAACGTTGCTGTGTGGGCCGACGGTGCGAAACGGGCACTCGAACAACCACAGGTGGTGGTCAGCGCGGCCGTCCACCAGGACGAGCACTCGCTGGAAGTACAGGTGCCGTTCTTGCAGGTCGTACTGCCTGACGCCGACATCTTGCCGCTGGCTGCAGGGTGGGTCGAGCCTGCAGCGGTCACCTGCGTACTCGATGCGGTCTGGGGGCCGGATACGTTGGTTGTCATCAGCTCGGATCTGTCGCATTATCATCGGTACGACGAGGCCCGGCAGATCGATCGGGCGAGTGTGGATCAGATCCTCAATCGGGATCCGAACTTGGATCATGATCAGGCCTGCGGCGCCACTGGGGTGAACGCCCTGGCGCTCGCCGCTCGGGACCGACACTTGCGACCACAACTGCTCGGCCTGTGCAACTCCGGCGACACGGCCTCAGACAAGCACCGTGTCGTTGGGTACGCCGCCCTCAGCTTCCACCAGGACCAACAGGGACAGGAGGCACTCCGATGAATGAATTGCCACACGATGCCGGACCGGTGTTGCTGAAACTGGCCCGATCGGCGATTGCGGCTGGGCTGCGCGTCACCTCCTGGGCCGACGACGTACCGTTGAAGGAAGACTGGTTGAGGTCACCGGGTGCGACCTTCGTGACGTTGACCCTGGGTGGGGACCTTCGTGGGTGTATCGGTTCGCTGGTCGCCCATCAGGCCCTCGGCGAGGATGTACGCAGCAATGCTGTGTCCGCCGCGTTCCACGATCCACGCTTTCCTCCCTTGTCAGTCGATGAATTCAAGCAGGTAGACATCGAGGTGTCGGTCCTGTCGGACCCTGAGCCGATGACATTCTCCGGCAAGGAGGATGCGCTGGCAAGTCTTCGTCCTGGTCTGGATGGAGTCATCCTCTCCGCGCCTGGCCACCGGGCAACCTTCCTTCCCCAGGTTTGGGAGGAATTACCCGATCCGTCGCAGTTCCTCGCTCATTTGATGAGGAAAGCCGGCCTCCCCGCAGACTATTGGGCCGAGGACGTACGGATCGATCGATACCAGGTCACGGCTTTTCACGAGCAAGTCGATGATTGACCAGCCTTCTCAGAGCGGGTGCCTAATATGGTGTGCGAGATATTCGATGATGACATGACTCGATTCTCGGTCACGTTCTTCGACGGCGACGCCAAGTGAGACGCCCATGACCACGATGACTCACTCCCCTGACCGTCCCGCGACAACTGCGCGCTACTGGCACACGATCGACGACGGGCGGGTCCAATGCGACTTGTGTCCGCGCCTGTGCCGCCTGCGTGAAGGGCAACGCGGATTTTGTTTCGTACGACAGAATGTCGACGGCTTCCTTGTCCTTACAACGTACGGCCGATCCTCTGGATTCTGCGTCGATCCCATCGAGAAAAAGCCACTGAATCACGTCATGCCCGGACAGTCAGTTCTGAGTTTCGGGACGGCAGGCTGCAACCTAGGTTGCAAGTTCTGCCAGAATTGGGAGATTTCAACTGCACGGACACTCGACCCGCTCCAAGAACAAGCCAGTCCTACCCAGATCGCCGAGGCTGCCCTGCGTATTGGTTCTCGTGGTGTTGCGTACACGTACAATGATCCGATCATTTTCACCGAGTACGCGATCGATGTTGCTGAGGCCTGTCACGATCGGGGTCTGATCAATGTCGCGGTGACAGCAGGATATGTCACCGATGAAGCCCGACGGGATTTCTTTTCCGTCATGGATGCCGCCAATGTGGACCTCAAGAGTTTCAATCCTGACTTCTACCGGCGGGTGTGCGGGGGCCAACTGGACGTGGTGCTGGACACATTGATGTACATCGCTCACGAAACAACGTGTTGGTTGGAGATCACCACCCTGGTCGTTCCCGGGCTCAACGATTCGGACGCCGAAATCCACGAACTGTCCGCATGGATAACAGGTCAGTTGGGTCCCGATACCCCCCTTCATCTGACAGCCTTCCACCCCGACAACCGTATGCGAGACATCCCGCGTACTCCCTTGTCAACACTGAAAAATGCTCGTCGGATCGCCATGTCTGAGGGTCTGAAATTCGTCTACACAGGCAACGTCGTCGACCCCGAAGGCTCGACCACCTGCTGCCCTGGCTGCGCGCTTCCCGTCATCACCCGGCGCGGCTATGACGTCACCGGGTACGACCTCGACTCCGACGGCCGATGCACCCACTGCAACACGCCGATCCCGGGCCGCTGGGATGAGCAAGTCGGCCACTTCGGCAACCGTCGCATCCCGGTCGACCTGACTCCATAGAGTGGCGAAATCGTTGGTGGTTCTACATCCGTACTACGTACGGATTGAAACGTTCTGCGATGTCGGTGTCGTGGCAGACGAGGATGACGCTCTTCCCGGTGATGCGCTCCTGGGTGTATGCGATGACTTGGTCGAGGCTGGCTTCGTCAATGCCTGTGTACGGCTCGTCGAGACAGGTGAGACCTGCGGGGCGTAGAAGTGCACGGACGAGCGCGACTCGACGCCGCTGCCCCCCAGACAATTGGCCCACTGGCCGTCCCGCATCAAGCTCGGCCAGACCCACTCGTTCCAATTCGGCGAGAATCTCTTGGTTAGTAGCCTTGCGCCCAAGACCCAGTCGGATGTTCGCCACCGCGGTCAGGTGTTCGCACAACCGGTCTTCCTGGAAAACGGCCGACATCGCAGAGGGTGATTCGATCTGACCCCGATTGGGATTGAGAAGGCGCAACGCCAGGTGGACCGTGGTCGACTTACCAGTACCGTTGTCTCCTGCCAGCCAGACCACACCGCCGTCCGCGCACTCGAAGGTGAGATCATCGACCACCGGGACACTTGCGTACGAGAAAGATACATTGTGGAACTGAATCATGAGGCGTACCTCTTCAAACCGGCCTGGGTGCCACGCAACCCCCACAATGCCAATTTTTCACAGATGTAGCTCAGGGCGACGATCACCGCGGTCCAAGCAAAGAGGTCTGCCGTGCTGAGGTAGACCTTGGCCTGGTAGAGCCGTTCGCCGATCGACCCGCGCGGCATCCCGATGACTTCGGCGCTGATCCCGGCTTTCCAGGCCAGCCCGAACCCCACCCGGGTGGCTGCGATGAGGTACGGCATGAGCGTCGGGACTGCGATGGCCCACCAACGCTGCCCGGCGGAGAAGCCGAAGACCTGGGCCATCTGAACGAGTTTGATGTCGCGGTTGGCGAAACCCTCCTCGGCATTGGAGAAGACCACGGGAACCACCATGAGAAAGCTCACCCACAAGCTCAAATAGGTGGAGTTGGCCCAGATCAGCAGGAGGATGATGAACGAGACGACAGGAATCGACCGGATCAGGCGCATGGTCGTGGACATAAATGCGCCCAGCCAACGATTGACGCTGGCCAGCCAGGCGGTCAAGGTGCCCACAACGAATGCAACCAGAAACCCCACCACAATACGAACGAGCGACGCGGCAATCGTCGCCCAGAACGAACCCTCCGGGACCAGTGCGATCAGCGTCGTCACCACTTGCGCAGGCGCGACCAGGATGATGTCCTGCCCCACAACCAGAGCAGCGATCTGCCAGATGACAAGCAAGATCACAACAGAGACCAGGGTCGGGACAACCCCGGTACGCTTCTTGTCTTTCACGGCCATGACAGGCCTCCGGGCATGGAGCAGACCACGTCACCAGGTGTGGCGTATGTTTGGTGCGCGACGCCCCATCTGCGCCAACGAACAAAGACGATATCAATGAACAAGTCTTCAACCCGGCTTCGCTCCGACCACTCCAGTGGCGTACTGAGGTGGCGGTGGCGGCGGTGCACGTGACCCGTGAAACTAGATTCAGCGCTGGGCTGCCAGGCGTACGAGCTGGGCTAACACGTCGGGGAAGTCCTGCCCGGCTGTCTGCACGGCCAGGGGTACGAGGGAGGTCTCGGTCATTCCCGGTGCCACGCTGGATTCGATGAAGACCGGTTTCCCATCGCGGACGATGATGTCGGCGCGGGAGAAATCGCGCAGGTGCAAACTCGTGTGAGCCTGAACCGCCGCTTCCTGGCAAGCCTGGATGGTCGACGGTTCGAGGTTGGCGGGGCAGATGTACGTGGTGGCGCCGGCGGCGTACCGGGCTTCGAAATCGTAAACCCCAGATTCCGGGCGAATCTCCACAGGCGGATAGGCAACCGGCCCTTCACCGAGGTCGAAGACGGGAACCGCGATCTCGACACCGTCAATGAACTCCTCAACCACGGCCACCCGGCCATAGCTGTACGCGTTGACAAGGGCGGTTGGCAGATCCTCGATGCGGTCGACCCGGGACGCGCCCAAGGCCGAGCCGGAAGCCGACGGCTTGACGAACAGGGGGAGGCCGAGCCGCTCTTCGATCAGGCCCATCAGCGTACTGGCGCCCATGTCGCGGAACATATCGTGCGGGAGGATGGCTCGCTTGGGCACGGCCAGTCCAGCTCGTGCGACCACCGGCACGGCCAATGCCTTGTCGTAGCTGGCACGGCACGAGACAGCCGAAGAGCCAACGTACGGAACACCGACCAGTTCGAAGACCTCGCTGACCGCGCCATCTTCACCGGAGCCCCCGTGCAACATCGGGAAGACAACAGGGTGGTCGAGGCTGTGGATCACATCGATCAGGGACGGCTGGATGTCAGCCCGCGTGACGTGGAAACCTGCGTGCGTCAACTCGCGCGCGACGCGCTGCCCCGATTCCAACGAAATCTCCCTCTCATGGGACAGTCCCCCTGAGACGACGATTACTTCCTGTGCCATCAGATCACCTCCATGTGCTGCTGATTGAGACGTGTTCCCGTTGTGGGACTCCGCGATATCCCGACGCCACCAATTGCTGGTGACGAAAGCACCTTACCATGCGTACACTCATTGCCCCGTTTCGGTGTTGGACTCACCCAGAGCGCGCTGGGGACCCACCAGTCCGAAAGTGGTTCTCAGTTCCATTTCCTCGGTCAGGGTCTCCCCCAAACGCTTGGTTCCCTCGTAGATGCGTTCGGGCGTGGGGAAACAGTAGCTCAGCCGGATGTTTCGCGTACCCAGGCCGTCGGCGTAGAAAGCCGTCCCGGGAACGTAGGC
>WREX01000032.1 GCA_009779115.1 Propionibacteriaceae bacterium | reverse complement strand
GCCGTCAACGACACAGAACCATTCCCAGTACCCGTGGTCTTCGACAGACTCACCCAGGTCGCACTCGACGACACCGACCACGACGCGTTCGACGTCACCGTCACCGATGTCGACGCACCCGCCACCGCAGGAGACCACGACGCTGGCGACACCGTCAACGTCGGCGCTGGGGTCGGTGTCGGGGTCGGGGCAGAGGTCTGCTGAGTGACGGTCACCGATGTGGACACAGCGGGACTGGTGCCGGTCGTGGTGAATGTCACGACTCCGGTGCGGGCCGCGGATGTCGTGTTGGATGAGGCAGTCAGGGTGAGGGTTGCATTGACTCCGGTGGCAGAGATGAGGCCAAAGCCGGTTTGCGGTGCCACCGTCAGCCAGGACGCATTAGAAGAAGCCTTCCACGCTGTATTGGAGGGCGCCATCAGGGTCTGCGACCCACCGGCAGGAGTGAAGGTCAAGGTTGACACCGCTGTCGAGGACGTATTGGTCACCTTCACCACCGGGGTGTTGGCGGTTGGGGCATAGCCAGAGGCGTCCCAAGCTTCATTGATAAGCACATCCGCAGCGGCCCATGACAACCTGAAGTATCCAGCAGCTCCCCAACTCGTACTCCAAGAATTCTGAATGATCAAACCGTTGGCATCGTAGGCCACGACAAGCATGGCGTGCCTCCCGACACTTGTGGCAACGTTGGTGTCGGTATAGGCAACATTGAGGTTTGTCTGATTCCACGTCTCAAATGATGCTGGCACTGTCATGCCGATGGCGACTGGCTTGCCGGCAGCCAGATCAGTTTTAATGGGGGTTCGCTTGTCAATGACTGTTCCCGCAGGGACCGCCCACACATTGAAAAGATTGTTGGACCCAGTCAATCGATACTTCGCAGCATTCGTCTTCTGAGCCGCAGTGGGCTGGGTACTCCAGTTGTAATTTCCCTGAGGCAGATAGTCATCTTGGGTGTCGACACCCTGCGCGCTAGCCAAAGCGAGTGCCAGTCCAATGTCTGCTCCCTGGTCTTCACCTCCGTTGAGCTGCGAATACACATACATGGGCGAGAAGGCCTGGACATTCTGGCCGGCATGGTTCGCATACCAACCCATCAGGTCGTATCCCACTGCCCACGCCGTACACGAGTTGACACTGCCCTGATTGCCTACTGGCACATCGTACTGCCGCAAGTCTGCACTGGCTGGAAGATTCGCCGCCTTGGGGGCGGTCGACGGGATATGGGTGGTGGGATTGGGAATCAGACCCATAGGATGAGGCAGGCTAGCTGCCTGGGCTGGCGATGCCAGCATCGTCACTCCTCCAAGGAGCATGGCACATATCGCTAAAACCGTCGTCACGACGATCGACTTTTTCATAATGTCCTCCATTTGTTTGAAAAGAAAAAGGCACACTCGTAGCGCAAGGCTCTGGTTATTGAACACTGGAGAGACTCCAGGACACATGCGAAACACAATTACATGCTGGATCATTCCTAGTCAGTGTCTTCTCCCGACTCTTCTTCGCCTGGTTGGCTCGTGAAGGCCGGGAACCCATCTGAAGACCTATAGAAACATATTGACAGTAATCAAAAGTCCTTCTTACGAATATCACAAATATATCAGGATCATTGACGCTGTCAATGGGACTCTTAAACCATATGACAACGTTCCTCAATCACGTACGATGGCATTCATGAACTTTATGGACCCGAAAGCGATCTTGGACGGGCGGGCCAAGCGAGGAGTGCCCGCCGGTGTGATCGTTACTATCACGATTTCATCCGTCTGCTTGGCTGTTTTCCTCGCCTTTTGGTTTCTCCAAGGCGGGGGGTCGTTCATCGTCGCCACCCTGTTGGCGATCATGACCCTGGTACCGATGATGGCAGGAGTCCTCGCCCTGGACCGGGTGGAACCGGAGCCGAGGTATCTGCTCGCGGCCACCTTCCTGTGGGGAGCGGGAGTCTCCATCGTCGCCAGCATTATTTTTGAGATGCTCGGCGCATCGGCGTACGAAGCGGGGTCAGGAGGAAACGCCGACGCAGTCACCGCCGTTGTCCTGGCCCCGATCGTCGAAGAGACGATGAAAGGACTGGCTGTTTTCGCATTGTTCTGGTTCAGGCGCTCGGATATCAATTCGATCACTGACGGAGTCGTCTACGCTGCCACAAGTGCACTTGGTTTCGCTGCTGCCGAAAACATCGAGTACTACATCAACGCGTCTTCGGATGCTGGCGACCTGGCCTTTACATTCATCGTGCGAGGGGTCCTCGACCCCTTCGGCCATCCGTTGTACACCTCGATGACGGGCATCGCCATCGCCCTGGCGATTCGCAGCCGTTCCCAGGCAAAACGCGTTCTCCTGCCCTTGGGTGGCCTCGCACTGGCAATGATTCTTCATGCTATCTGGAATGGGTCCTCCTTCTTTGGAATCGGGGGACTGGCCGTGGGTTTCCTCATCGAAGTCGGTGTCTTGATCGCTGTCCTGGTGGCCCTGCGCACCGACCGCAAACGTACTGTCGCACAGATCCAGGCTTGCGCCGCCCAGTACGTCCCAACCGGCCTGGTCACCCAAGCAGATTTGATCATGCTCTCCAGCCTGAAAACCCGCAAGCAGGCGCGGAATTGGGCCCGGGCCACGCAGGGGACCAACGGCTTCAACGCCATGCGAGACTATCAATTGGCCTGTACGAAGCTGTCCACCCTGCACGACTCAGCGATCAACGGAACCGTGACACCGCCAAACTTCGAGGCACGGAGGTCTTCCCTGCTGGCCCTGATGCGGGTTGCCCGGCAGGTATTCCTCGGCGCGCAACACAGAGCCGTGCCGATGATGGCGATGGCTGGAGGGGCACCACAACAGTTCGCACAAGCACAGTTCCAGCCACAGCCGCAATTCTCACAGACACAGTTCTCACAACCACAACCCCAGCCACAGTTCTCACAAGCACAGCTCCAACCACAGTTCTCACAACCCAGGCCACAGTTCTCACAACCACCGGTCGCACAGCCACAGGTGAGGCCACAACCACAATTCGCACAGCAGCAGTTTGCACAACCACAGGTCACTCCAACCCAGGTCGCGCCACCTCCTGCGATATCACCCAGCGCGGCGCAACCCCTGCTGGCACAATCACCATTTGCATCACCGGCACCGACACCGGTGCTCACAATGACCCCGTCCTTCGGGCAACCACCGGCCCCGCCCTTGACACACCCACCATTCTCCCCTGGCCCCCAGTACACGGCGCCGTCGTCATACCCTGGGCAACAGTCCTATCCCCCACAGCCGCCCCCGGCTCCCGCGCCATTCCCCTACACGTCTGCCCAGCCCTACCCATCGTCGAACCCGCCACAGGCCACCTACCCAGGTCAACCTCAGTACCAGCCTCAGCCCCGGCGTGCTACGCCATTCACTGATCCGTCACAACCGTCGTACCCACCGGCCAATCCGTCACAACCCCTGTATCCATCGGTGAATCCTCCGCAACGGTCGTTCTGAGCCGATACCCCCCCGGCCCTATGAGCAAAGGTTGGGGGTCTCGGGCTAAGCCCGAGACCCCCGAGAAGTACCCGATGATACCTATGTACTACTCGCTGGTGTCCTTAGGCGACACGAGCGGCAGTCACTGTGTAGTAGCCGGTGTCACGATAGTCGTACCCCTGGACTTCCAAGAAATACACCTGTCCGGCCGTCAACGACACCCTGATTCTGAACTGATGATTCCCGGCGGAATCATCATCCCAAGCGAGCACTCTTCCATTCGATTGCAGGATCGACCCATACGGATCTGCCAAAGTGTTGGTGGAGACCCTCGACGACGTGAACGTGTAGGTGCCTGTCGTCGGCGCCGTGAAACGGTACCAGTCCTTGTCACCAGGGACATCAATCGTGCTCGTGAACGGGGAAGCGATATTCCACGTACAGTACGACGACAGCGACGCGCCGCAGTCGATTCCGGCCTGGGTCACTGTCACCGTGCGAGTCACCTGAGGAGTACCCGAGGTTGTCCTGAACGTCACCGTCGCAGAACGGATGGAGTAGGTCGTGTTCGCCTGAGTCGCGAAGACCACTGACGTGTTCCCGGTGCCCGACGCAGGTGACACTGACACCCACGACGCATTTGACGACACCGACCACGACGTGTTCGACGTCAGAGGATCCGTTGCCTTGGAAGCCGCTGCCAGAGGATGCCATTCATTCCCAGACAACGCCAGTGTCGGAGCCGCGGCGGCACGCCCAGGCTGAGTCACCGACAGCGTACGAGTCACCTGAGGAGAACCCGAGGTCGTGTGGAAGGTCACCGTCGCAGACCGGGCAGCCGTGGCCGTATTGGCCTGAGCCGTCAACGTCACAGCAGCATTCCCACTGCCCGTCGTACGCGACAAGGTCACCCACGCCGCATTCGACGACACCGCCCACGCCGTGTTCGACGTCACATTCACCGACGTCGTCGCACCAGCCACCGGAGCAGCCCACGACGAACCCGACAACGTCAACGTCGGAGCCGGAGCCGCTTGTCCAACTTGGGTCACCGACACCGTACGAGTCACCTGAGGAGAACCCGAAGTCGTGTGGAAGGTCACCGTCGCAGACCGGGCAGCCGTGGCCGTATTGGCCTGAGCCGTCAACGTCACAGCAGCATTCCCACTGCCCGTCGTACGCGAGAGAGTCACCCACGCCGCATTCGACGACACCGCCCACGCCGTGTTCGACGTCACATTCACCGACGTCGTCGCACCCGCCACCGGAGCAGCCCACGACGAACCCGACAACGTCAACGTCGGAACCAGGGCAGCCTGCCCAGACTGAGTCACCGTCACCGTACGAGTCACCTGAGGGGAACCCGAGGTCGTCCGGAACGTCACCGTCGCAGACCGGGCAGCCGTCGACGTGTTCGCCTGTACTGTCAGCGTCACAGAACCATTCCCGGTGCCCGATGTGTGCGAGAGGGTCACCCACGCCGCGTTCGACGACGCCGACCACGCTGTGTTCGAGGTCACCGACACCGAGGTGGACGTGTTGGAGGCCGCGGGAGTCCACGTCGACGCCGACAAGGTCAACGTCGGAGCGACCGGCGCTGCTCCCGCCTGATTCACGGACACAGTATGAGTCACCTGAGGAGTACCCGAGGTGGTACGGAAGGTTACGGTCGCTGAACGAGCAGCCGTCGACGTGTTCGCCTGAGCTGTCAATGACACAGAACCATTCCCACTACCCGTCGTGTGTGAAAGGGTCACCCACGCGGCATTCGAGGATGCCGACCACGTCGTGTTCGACGTCACATTCACCGACGTGGACGCACCCGCCGCCACAGGAGCCCACGACGTCGACGACAGGGTCAACGTCGGAGCCGCGACAACAGACGTAGGCTGTGTGATGGTCACGGATGCTGAAGAAGCAGGACTACCGATGGTGCTCGTGAACGTCACGACGCCAGTACGGGCGGCAGCGGTGTTATTGGCTGAGACTGTCAGTCTGACAGGAGTATTTGTTGCAGGAGAAGTGATCAGGCCGAACCCGGTCTGCGGCGTCACTGTCACCCAGGACGGAGCAGATGCCAGCTTCCACGCTGTGTTGGAGGGCACCATAACGTTGACCGACTGAGAGGCAGCAGTAGGAGTCCAGGACGAGAGGGTCGCCGCCGAGGCATTGGCCACTTTCACCACAGGCGACACAGCCGTTGGGGTGTACCCATTGGCGACGTAGGCTTCCTTGACGTCTTGATTCACAACGGCCCACGACAACCTGACATACCCAGCAGCTCCCCAAGACGTACCCCAGGAATTCTGAACGATCAAGCCATTTGCGTCGTACGCCAGAGCCAGCATGGCGTGTCCCCCACGCTCTGCACCTGTCGTGTCGTTATCGGCGATATTGAGGTTCTTCTGATTAGCCATGTTGTCGAACCCCACGCGTGTCAACAGACCGATCACAACTGGCTTGCCGCTAGCTATGGCATTCTCGATATCACCACGGGCATTTGGCCCGACTCTGTTGCTGCCGGAATACAGATCGGTGTAGCCGGTGATCCGAAACTTGGCTGCGTTAGTTTTCTGAGCAGCAGTCGGTTGGGTTTGCCAATTATAATTGCCCTGAGGGAGGTAATTATCCTGTGTGTCGACACCCTGTTTTGTTGCAATATCAAGGTTCTTCCATATGTATGACCCGTTGTCTCCCCCGTTGACGTAGGACTGCGAATAGAGATACGTGGGGGAAAAGGCCCGAGCATTTTGGCCTGTACGCTGAGCGTACCATCCCATCAAGTCGTATCCCACTGCCCATCCTGCACAGGAATTGATGGTGCCCTGGTCCCCGACCGGCACTGCGTACTGCCGCAAGTCAGCACTAGCCGGGACTGCTCCCATAGGCACAGGGGTGGCAGGGACATAGGTGGAGTTGAACACAAGACCCTCACCATGAACGGGTCCGGCTGCCTGGGCTGGCGCTGCCAGCATCGTCACTCCTCCAAGGAGCATGGCGCATATAGCTAAAATCGTCGTCACGACGATCGACTTTTTCATACTTTCCTCCGTTTGTTTGAAAAGAAAAAGGCGTACTCGTAGCGCAAAGGCCCTGGTTATTGAACACTGGAGAGACTCCAGGACACATGGCTAACACAATTACATGCGAGATAATTCCTAGTTAACGCCTTCTCCCGACTCTTCTTGGCCTAGTTGGCTCATGAATGCCGGGCACCCATTCAGAAGACATAGAAACATATTGACAGTAATCAAAAGTCTTACTTACGAATAGCACCAATATATCACGATGCTAGGTGATGTCAATGCGGCCTCACAACCGGGTGGCACCCCTTTTCAGCCGCGTACGCCAGCATCATGAGTTTGTTTAAACCGACAACGCGAACGCAGACTGGACGTCTGTTGAACCGTGGCGATGGGGCCAGGGCAGCCACGTGGGGACGCGTAGTAGCCATGAATCAGTGCATTCGGGGTAAGCTAGCTGATATGAACCAGGCGCTTCAGGGGGCGGCGAATTCAGCTACAGGGACGACAACCGGGCGCGAACTCATTGGGTGGTGCGGCGCTCTGACATGGCTGCTGCTCATGGAGGGGGCCTGGGTGACGTTCGCTCCCGCAGGTATGAGCTACCAACAAGACATGTCCACTGAGTCCCTCTTCGAGATTGTGGCAGGGGTGACCATTGTGGTGTTGGCCATCCGGTACGGGAAGAACCTGTCCAGGCTGAGCCGCCTCGCCTTCTTCACGGCGCCCTTCGCGCCATTCGCCCTTGTCGGATCCCACTACTTGCCCACTGGAGCGGGGATCCTGGCGTACTGCTTGTCAGCGATTCTCATCGCACCGGTGGTCGCACGGCGGGCATGCGGAGTCTTGAGCACAGGGAGCAAGCGCTATCGCCTGACCCGTTACATCACCGGGTGGTCGTGCGCGGCTCTGATCGGGGCTGCCTGGCCAATCGCCAGCCCGCCACCTCTGATCGCTTTCGTGGCCCAGGTGGCGCTCGTCCTGATCGCCTGGCTCGGTGTCAGACGGGAACTGACTGGCTGGAAAGAGGTGTCCTCGCCGAAAACCATCAGGTTCTCCCTGGGCGCTTGGGTGGTCTTCTTCGCAACGCTCATCGTGCTGGCAGGCCTGATCTGGTTCCGGGACATCATGGCGTACACGCTGTACTTCAGCACATACCAGACGTGGTCGGGTATGGTGATCGGTGACATCATCGCGTACGTCCCCTCCGGGATCGGGTGGCTGCTGTTCGCGATCCTGAGCGACAAGGGGTACGAGAGGGCAGCCTTCATGATCGGCATGGGATTGTTCCTGGTGACCCTCGTCGCCTTGATGGCGTCCCCCGGCGACTATCAAGCCATGGAACTACCGGTGGCCATCGCCATCACCATCGGCGGAATCTATTCCTGGTATTTCGTGTACACCTTCCCCATGCATTTCATCGAAGGCTCGAAGTGGCCTGCGTTCTTCGCCATGGCAGGGGTTCCGCTCTATCTGGGTTTCGAGGGGATTGGCATCCTGATCCCGGTCCCACAACCCCTGACACACCTGGGCATCCCCGTCATGGTGGGAGCGGCCATCACTGGCATTGTTTTCGTCGTGGTGGTCTCCTTCCTGTACGAGCACTACAAGGAACGCTCATTGGGAGCCATGCTGAACCTCATGCTGTACGAGGAACCAGCAGCGGACCATGACGAACAGACCCCAGACATCGAATCAGCCGAACTCGCCGCATCCATCGAACCGGGCGACCCCGGCGAACTCCCGGCGAGAATCACCCGGACCCCGCCTGCCTCACCCGGTGGGATGTCAGACCTGCTCACAGCAGCAGAAATTGAAGTCGCCTTGTTATTGATGGAGGGCCAGACCAAGTACGCGATGTCCCGCAAACTCCACCAACCAGTCGCGACCATCAACCAGCAGATGGAGGCCATCCGGACGAAAGTCATCCGCCGTGGCGATCCCGACCCGGGGATTTCTGTCGCCGTCCACGAATTCGGGCTGACCAAGCGGGAAACTGATGTCCTCCGGTGTGTGTGCCGGTCGATGACCAGTCGGGCGATCGCCGAGGAATTGTTCATCACCGAAGACACAGTGAAGAAGCACATCCGCTCCCTGATGGCCAAGCTGCCGGTCGAGGATCGCAAAGAAGTCCCCGCATTGATCGAGTCCTTGGGAGCCCGCTGACGCACCAGGGGTCCATCTCCTGGGACCGGACCTGACAGGCGTCGTACGTCCCACTGGGCAGTGCGCCACAGGTCACTACCCGAGCACATCACTCCAACAAGGTACGGTCGCTCAGGGCGCCTTTCTCACGGCTGAACCATTCGAGCAGGTCGCTCACCTTCGCGGACTTCTTCTCCTCGGGAGTCAGGATGTGCAAGATCCGGCCCTCGTGCATCATGACGAGGCGATTGCCCAAGCGGAGAGCGTGGTCCATGTTGTGGGTGACCATCAGGGCAGTCAAGTGTTGTTCGGACACTCGTTGTGCGGTGAGCCTGAGGACCAATTCGGCCCGCTCGGGATCCAGGGCCGCCGTGTGTTCGTCGAGAAGCAGCAACTTGGGTTGGGTGAAGGCTGCCATCAATAGGCTCAGCGCCTGCCTCTGCCCGCCGGAGAGCAGCCCGACGCGGTGGCGCATCCTGTCTTCCAAACCCTGTTCCAAGGTGGCCAATTGGGTCCTGAATTCTTCCCGGCGCGCGTGGGTCAATCCCCGTGCCAGGGTGTGACTCTTCCCGCGGTTGAGGGCCACGGCGAGGTTCTGTTCAATGCTCAGGTGTGGGGCGGTCCCGGCGGACGGGTCCTGAAAAACCCGGGAGATCCGCGAAGCCCGCCGGTATTCCTTCTGGCGGGTGACGTTGCGGCCGCCGATCACGACGGACCCCTCGTCCACCCCGATCGACCCGGCGATGACGTTGAGTAAGGTTGATTTTCCGGCGCCGTTCGAGCCGATGATGGTCACGAAATCACCGTCGGCCAGGTCCAGATCGACTGAGCGCAAGGCCTGGCGCTCGTTGGGCGTACCCGGATAGAAAGTCTTGGAGACATGGGTGAGGGTGAGCATCAGGTCTCCTCTGAATGGCCCAGAACCTTGTCTGAGTCTGTACCAGGTGACCATGTGACTCCCGGAGGTGAGGCCTCCTGCTCGCTGGCGACCACAGCCATTTGGGTGGCCGTGTCGACTTGGGCGAACGGGGAGAACTGGTTCGGCTCCACACTCATCGGCTCAGGCGTGGTGGCCTTGGTCCGCCAGGGCGACAGCCGCGTGACAAGGGCTTGGGCTCCCTTCCACTGCGACAACACGAGAGCGATCACGACCAGGAGGGCCGACATCAGTTTCATGTCGGCGTTGTTGATAAAGTCCCATCTCAGGGCCAGGAAGACCGCGACACGATAGAGCACCGCGCCCACGACGACACCGCCCGTGGCAAGCCACAAGAATCGTGTTCCGAAGATGGCGTTGCCTAAGATGACCGAGGCCAACCCGATCAAGATCATGCCCGTCCCGTCGCCGATGGCCGAACTGCCCGAGTATT
The DNA here is from genome assembly GCA_009779115.1 of Propionibacteriaceae bacterium. Taxonomy (GTDB): domain Bacteria; phylum Actinomycetota; class Actinomycetes; order Propionibacteriales; family Propionibacteriaceae; genus WQYJ01. The sequence continues at coordinate 7,277 of WREX01000032.1, read as the reverse complement.
GGGCCATGATCGCCCCGCACAGCCCGACCAGTCCATTGGAGATCATCAGGGTGACGATCTTGGTGAAATCGGTGCTGATGCCCATCGCCGACGCCATGCCGGGGTTGTCGCCGGTCGCCATGACTGCCAGGCCGAATTTGGTGGACAAGAACCAGTTGATCAAGATCACGACCACGATCACTCCGATGGCGATCAGTGTGACCGATGTCCAGGAGCCGCGCAATCGATGTTCAACCAGCCAGGTGAAGATGGTCGGCTTGTTCAGCAGAGGTACGTTAGTGCGTTGTTGCCCGTCTTTGCCCAGCCACATGATGTGAGTGTTGATACTGTACATCGCCAGCATCACCAAGATGCTGGATAACAACGGGTCGATGTGCGCCTTGGTGTGGAGCAGTCCGGTGAGCAGCCCGGCCGCCGCTCCGGCCAGGAGACCGGCCCCGGTGGCCCACACCGGCGACATGCCGTTGAAGATCAGGATGGCGGCGGTGGCGGTCCCGGCGGTGAAAGAGCCGTCCACTGTCAGATCGGCGAAGTTGAGGATTCGGAAAGTCAGAAACACTCCGAGGGCCAACAGCGCGGTGATGAGGCCTTGATCAACAGCTCCCAACATGACAGTGGTACGGCTCCTTGTCTGCTTACTGCGTGGTCGTCTCCACGAAATCCGCCTTGCTGACGAAGTCATCGGGCAGTGTCAGGCCGAAGCTCTCAGCGGCGCCGGGGTTGACGTACAACTGTGTGCTGGTGGGAGCCTCAGGCGGGATCTGGCTGATCGGAGTTCCGTCGACCAGGATCTTGACCGCCATCTCGCCGGCTGCCCGACCCAGATCAGTGTAGTTCAAACCGCGAGTGGCCACTGTGCCCAGTGTGACTGTGCTGGTGTCGGCGCAGAAGATCGGGATCTTGTTCTCCTGGCCATAGCTGATCACCGTGGCGATGGAGTTGACGACCGTGTTGTCGGTCGGGATGAGGATGGCGTCGACTCCGGCGAGAGCCGCGAGTCCGGCGGTGATCTCCGCGGTCGACGTGACGGCCTGCGGCTTCAAGGTGATCCCCAAGCTGGCGGCTTCAGTCTTGTACATGTCCAGTTGGGCCAGGGAGTTCGACTCCGATGACGAGTACAACACACCGATGGTCTTCACGTTCGGCATGACCTCCTGGACCAGCGACACTGGCTTGGCTGCGGGGTTCTGGTCGGACGTGCCCGTGATGTTCGACCCCGCCTGATCCCAGGAGGGCACGAGGCCGTCGGTGACCGGATCAGTGACCGCTGTAAAGATGATCGGGCGATCCTTCTCAGCGGAGGCCATGGCCTGCGCAATGGGAGTCGAAATTGCCAGGATCAGATCGATGTTCGGATTGGAATGGAAATCCGAGGCGATCGTGGCGGCGTTGGATGTGTCATTCTGGGCGTTCTTGGTGATCATCGTGTAGTTGACATTGTTCTCTTTGAGCACCGCTTCGAAGCCGTCTTGGGCGGCTTGCAGGGCAGGGTGCGACACGATGACGGCGGACCCGATGGTGAAAGTCTTGTCGGTTGAACTCGGGGAAGCACTGGTGGACGAGGTGGGGCTCGAGCAACCGGCCAAGCCCAGGCTCAACACGGCCACGGCGGCAATACTGGTCGACAATAGTCGGCGTGATTTCATGGCGTCTCCTCAGGAAAGGAAAATGGGGCGGTCAGTGCCCCGAATGGATCTCACCCTAGCGTACTGTCAGCACCTGAAAAAACGCTGATCGCCACGTGTGCCACCCACTGGTTCACATCGATCACTTCGGGTGAGCTGTCAAGGTTTGTTTCTCCAGTACGGCCTAGGGATGGTCGGTGTACCTGATTGTCAGGTGGGGGAAGTGACTACTTCCGTACTGCCACGGGGACTGGAACGATGGTCAGATTGACGCTGTCCCCCACATCCAGGTGTTGTTCGGCGGCGTGCTGCACAGTGAGACGTTGGCCATCATCGGCGACCACTTGGGTGCGGCGCATGGAGCCGAGGAAGGTGCTCGTCTCGACTGTGGCGTGGATGCCCGGCTCGCCGTCGGTTGCGATCCTCACATGCTCAGGACGGACGAAGATCTCGCAGTCCCCCGCTGGCGGATTCCCGATCAGCGGGATGGCGATGTCCCAGGCGTAGGCCACACCATCGCGGACCACGGCCCTGACCAGGCTCGACATGCCCACGAAAGCCGCCACAACCGGGGTTGCCGGGAAGAGGTACAGCTCTTCTGGAGTCCCGATCTGCTCGATCTGCCCGGCGTTCATCACCGCCACACGGTCGGAGATGGCGAGGGCTTCTTCCTGGTCGTGGGTGACGAAGACGGTGGTGATGCCCAGGCTGATCTGAATGCGGCGCACTTCGACGCGCAACTGGAGGCGTACTTGAGCGTCCAAGGCAGACAAGGGCTCGTCCAGCAACAAAACTTTAGGCGAGGTCACCAGGGCACGGGCAAGGGCGATGCGTTGTTGCTGACCACCGGACATGGCATGGGGATACCGATCCGCTAGGTCGGCCAGCCCGACCAGGTCCAGCGCCTCCATCCCCTGGCGCCGGGCATCCGCGCGAGGTGTCTTGCGCATCTGCAAACCGAACATGGTGTTCTGCAGGGCTGTCATGTGGGGAAACAAGGAGTACGCCTGGAAGACCATTCCGATGTCACGCTTGTTGGTCGGCACCCGGGAGACGTCTACCTGGTCCATCCGGATCACTCCGGCGGTAACCTGTTCCAGCCCGGCGATCAGTCTGAGTGCCGTGGTTTTGCCACAGCCAGACGGCCCGAGCAGGGAGACGAACTCCCCCGCCTCGACGGTCAAATCCAGGTCCTTGAGGACCCGGTTGGTGCCGAAATCCTTGGTCACCGATTCCAAGACGACCGAGGTCGCCTGGCGTGCCACGGCCAGTGGTTCGTCGGTCATGAGCGCTCCTTCCGGGCAGAGCCCATCCGCCCGAGTTGTCCGATCACGAGCAGGAGGATGAAACAGAAAGCCAGGGCCAGCAGGGAGACGATCACCGCGACGAACGCGTCTTGCTGGTTGACTACGACGAGTGAGGTCTGCAAATTCTGGCGATTGAGCAGGGACGCGATGGTGTACTCGCCGAGCACCACCGCGACCGAGATCAGGGAGCCCGCCATCAAACCTGATCGGAGATTGGGCGCCAAGACACGCACGACGACGTTCAGCCAGGATGCCCCCAGGGAGCGGGCCGCCTCGGCCAGGGTCGTCACGTTGGTGGCGTCGATGCTGGCCTGGATGGCCCGGAAAGCGTAGGGCAGGGCCAAGATTCCATACGCGAAGCACAAGGTCCAGGCCCCGGTGCCGAACGTACGACCGATGACCAGGTAGATCGGCGACAGACCCACGACCAGCACGATGGCCGGAATGGTGATGGGCAGCAGCGCGACGAACTCGAAGACACGGCGAAAGCGTGGGAACTTGACGGTGACAAGAATCATCGTCGGTGCGACCAGGACCAGGACGATCACGATGGTGGCCACAGCGAGGATGAGCGAGTTGGTCACGCCGGTCCACAAGGGGCTGTACGTTGCCTTGTTCGCCGGGTCGAACAGAGCCGCCCAATGCTTCAGGGAATGGCTTTTGCCATCGCGGAAGGTGTACTCCAGTGTCATGGCCAGCGGGATCAGCACCAGAACGCCGAGGATGATCGCGATCACCCAGCGGGTGACACGGCTGGGATAGAAGGCCCCGGTTCTCATGACCGCCACCTTTCCGCCCGGCGCTGGATCGCGGCGTAACCGGTCATGACGACGATCATGACCACGATCATTCCGGCTGCCAGCGCCCCGGCCAGGTTCTGGCGTCCGAGTACGGTCTCGCTGGTCAGGGCGGCGCGGATTTGCAACGGCACGATCTGGGAGCCCTGACTGGCCAACGCCGCAGCCGTGGCGTAGGCGGAGAACGAGTTCGCGAACAGGAGCAGATAGCTGGCCATGAAGGACGGTGCCAAGACCGGCAAACCGATCCGTGTCCAGAAAGTCCACCGTGTGCCCCCGAGGGCGGCGTTCGCCTCGGCCCACTGCGGTTTGAGCCCCTCCATGGCCGGCATAAAGGTGATGACCATCAGCGGCACCTGGAAGTAGATGTACGGAAGGATCAGCCCGGGGAGGTCGTACAACCACATCCCAGAGGAATAAATGTTGATCCCGATACTGTTCAACCATTGGTTGATCAAGGAATTGCGCCCCATGGTGGCGATGAAGACGAAGGCCAGCATGACACCGCCGAATTGGGCCAGGACACCGGCGGCAGCGTCCACGCTGACGCGGATAGGCCGGGTCGGGCTGACCCCGATCAGGGCGTAGCAGACCATCGCCCCGAGGACGGCTCCCACGGCCGCGGTCACCAGGGACAGCCACACACTGGCCCAGAAAGTACGAAGAACCACGGGGTCGCCCAGAGCAGTGAAGTTGTTCCAGGTGAAATGCCCCTTGCCGTCAAACAGCCCTGAGGTCACCGCCAGGATAGTCGGAAGAGCAAGGAACAAGATGACATAGACCGAAAACGGCGCCAGCCCGAGGACGGACAGGACAGAGCGTGAGTGCCGGGCCCGGGACGTGGGTGTCCCGGGCCGGCTCACCTGTGACGGAGATGTCACGGCTGGCTGCTATCCGACGGCGCTGGCCCACTTCTGGCCGAGCAAGGTGCTGGCAGCAGCACTCTGATCAGGAGTTGGGATGACCGAGGATTCCGGTGGTCTTGGCAGTGCCACCGCCGCCGTGGTATCGATCGTGCCCGCGTCAGTCATGGCTTGCATGCGGGCCGGTCGGGCGTAGCCAGCCAGGAACAGGTTCTGGCCCTGATCGGAATAGAGGAATTCCTCCCACAGCCGGGCGGCCGCTGGATGAGGAGCACCGGCATTGATGGCCTGATAGTAGTAGCCCGCGTACCCCTCTCCGGGGAAGATGACGGTCTGCCACGTCGGCACATTCTTGACCTGGGCTGCGTTGAGATAATCCCAGTCGAAGACGATCGGGGTCTCGCCGGACGCAATGGTCGCGTCGGTGGGATCCACCTTCATGAAGTTGCCCACCTGATTCATCTGGGAATAGAAGTCGATTCCCGTGGAGAAGTCATCCAGCGTACCGCCGTTGAGGACGGTGGCCAGACCGACGGCTGCGAACGCGGAACCAGCTTGGGTCGGGTCTCCGTTGATTGCCACGGCGCCCTTGTACTGCGGTTGGAGGAGATCCTGGATCGTGGCTGGCACAGGATACTTGGAGGAGTCGATCCCTAAGGACATGTATCCGCCGTAGTCGCCGTAGTACAAACCGGAGTCGTCTTTCAACTCGGCGGGGATGTCATCCCACGTCGAGACCTTGTAGGGCGCGAACTGATCTGTGTTGGCCAGAGCAACCGCCAAACCGAGGTCGAAAACGTCGGGGGCCGTGTCGAGTCCCTTGTTGGTCTTCGCAGCGGAGATCTCGTCGGCACTGGAACCTTGGGGGTTCTGCTCGTTGACGGTGATTCCGGGATAGAGAGCCTTGAAAGCATCGATGACAGCGCCATAGTTGGCCCAGTCACGTGGGATCGCGATCACATTGAGAGTGCCTTCGGCTTTGGCCGCGGCGACCAGGTCGTCCATCGTGCCAATACCGGCCAAGGATGTCGCGGTGGCCGCTGGCTTGGATGTGTTGCTGGTGGGGCTGGTTGATGAGCAAGCGCTCAATCCCAGGGTGAACGCCAGGCCGACGGCAACGAGTCCGCCCAAGCGTCGTGGAATAGAAACATGCATAATTGGGAAGTCCTCCACTGGTATGTCGGGTCCCGACCTTGCACCCTGGTCATGTCGCTGACAAACGAGAGATGCAAAGTCACACGGACAGGAATGACGAAACTCACTCTAGCAGTGCCGTGCTAGCCGATTGCTAGTGATTTACCAATATACGATGAACAACTTTCCTCATGAGCCCACGAGTCAAGAGGATAGGGATCCGGGTTCTAGCCTGAGTAGGATGGGCAAGGTTTCGTGTCGGGAAGAGTACGGGTAGCCCAGCGCTACTCCACCCCGTCACCGATGATCGATCTCAGGCGGGACAAGGAGGCACTCCATGCACACGGCACATGCCTTCTGGTGGCCCCACCGGGGGCTGGCGGTGTGGGGCGAGGATGCCGACCGCGCAGTCAAGTCCACCAGTTCCGCTCTTCGATCCGCGAGACCTCACACCTTCGCGGCGTCCGGCGACGACTTGCGGGTGGTCAGTGATGATGTGACGACAGCTGTTCTCGCTCTGCCGTCTGTGAGAACCGCTCCGCTGGACTCACCGGAGTTGATGCGTCCAGTGCCCCGACCGGCTCCCCGGGACGTGAACCTGATGGCGTGGAGCGTTCCCGTCGCCGTACTGACTGGTCCCGAAGCCTTGATGTGGCTGACTGGAAGTACGACCAGGTCAAGTCCGAGCGGCCGCGACGACCCTCAGTTGTCGGACTGGGCAGACACCAACCCACCGGACTGGGACGACGCGGCCTGGGACGACTCCGACTGGGACGACGCGGACTCGGCCGATTGCGAAGACTGGGACCTTCTGGGCGATCACGAGGAACGTCAGCCGGATCCGCTTGAGGAGGTTCGGCTCGGCGCTTCTGTCCATTTCTTCCGGACTCTGGCCAGGTTCGCCACACAACTGGGGGACCAGGGACAATATCTGCCGGCAGTGGCCATCTTGGAGGATTCGGAGCCGACCACCGGTCGGGCGTACTGGCGCGCGGTTCTTCGAGGAGAGAACGCCCGCTTTGCTGCCATGGCAGCAACAGCCCTTCCACCCGTGGCGCGCGCCCTGGTCACCTCCGCCCAGGACCTGACCGGATTGGCACCGAACGCCGTGGTCGAGGAGGCCCTCGACGCCCTGGTGGATGCGGTGGTCCACCGGCGCCTGGAGTCTGAGGAGATTCGTCTGGGAGCCCGCCCGGTCAAGCGCCGGGGCCGCTCGCCGGTTCGCCGGCCTGTGGCCGAGTCTTTCCTGACGGCACTGTCTTCTCCCCTGGCGACCTTCACGGCCAGTACGAAGGAGGTGTCCGGGTTGCGGGACCAACTCGCGATCTGGGACAACGTGGGACAGGGGCGTGACGCCCGCCTGCATATGCGGCTGATGGAACCAGGATCAGACGAGAACGAGCATTGGAATCTGACCTTTTCTCTCCAGTCTGTCGCAGACGAATCCCTGGTCGTGGCGGCAGACCAGATCTGGCAGGCGGGAGCCAGCCTCGATCGTTGGATGGACAAGCCGGACCAGACCCTGTTGACCGAACTCGGGCGGGCTGCTGG
>WREX01000031.1 GCA_009779115.1 Propionibacteriaceae bacterium | reverse complement strand
TGGGGATGACGGTGGGCTCGCCGCCCTCTAGGACGGCGACGCATGAATTGGTGGTGCCGAGGTCGATGCCGACTGCACGGGCCATGATTCCTCCATATGAGATAGTCTGCGCACCCCTGTGGTACGCATGAAGTTGAGTCTAATACGCTCAAGTACGATCCGTCAAAACGAAGTTGAGTGACGTACGCTCAAGCCAGATGAAGGACCCCGTACTCCCGGCTCATGTTGTGGGTCATGCCCCAATCCACCGATCGCTTGCGTTGCGAGCGACACTGTGGGGGTGCGATGGGTCGGCGGGTGGCGTGAGGGCAGACTGGACGTCTGTGGAGCGACGCCCGACGAGCCAGCGTGCCGCCACAGCGTTGCGGAGCAGCAATGGATCGGTGGATTCGGGTCATGGAGTAATGAGAAAAAAAACTCCATCGCCGAGAATCTCCGGTACCCTAGATGCGGTATCTACTAGTACCCTTCGAAACGCAATCCAGGTATCCGTGGTGTATTCCGTGAGAAAGGATAAAGAATGTCGCGCATCCGATCCTCCCAATTCCAAGCCAAGGTGATGAGTGCGGCCGACGCTGCCATGTTCATCCACAATGGAGACAATATCGGCGCTTCCGGCTTCACCGGGGCCGGTTATCCCAAGGTTCTGCCCGGCGCACTGGCCGACCGGATCAACGAGGCCCATGCCCGTGGTGAGGAATTCAGTGTCGGTCTGCTCACCGGAGCTTCCACCGCGCCCGAGTTCGACGGCGTCCTGGCGGAGACAGGCGGAGTCAGCTACCGCATGCCCTATCAGTCCGATCCGTCCATGCGCAAAGCCATCGACCAAGGGATCACCGGCTACAACGACATTCACTTGTCCCATTCAGGCCCTCAGGTACGACAGGGGTTCCAGGGCAACCTGGATGTCGCCCTCATCGAGGTGACTGCCATCACCGAAGACGGCGAGCTGGTGCCCTCCAGCTCGGTAGGGAACAATAATGTTTTCCTTGAGTGCGCCGACCGGGTGATCCTCGAAGTCAACACCTGGCAGTCCGAGGACCTGGAGGGGATGCACGATATCTTCTACGCCCCGATGATGCCCCCGAACAAGGTGCCGATCCCGATCCTCCACCCCGGTGACCGCATCGGCGAGCCCAACCTCAGAGTCGATCCCGACAAGGTCGTGGCTGTCGTCGAAACCCATGACCCCGACCGCAACACCCCGTTCAAGCCGCTCGACGAGGACTCCAAGGCCATCGCCGGTCACTTCCTCGACTTCTTGATGAACGAGGTCAAGCAGGGACGTATCCCGAAGAACCTGTTGCCCTTGCAGTCTGGTGTGGGCAACATCGCCAATGCCGTCTTGGCCGGGCTGCTCGATTCCGACCTGGAAGACGTCGTTTCGCTGACCGAGGTCATCCAGGACGGCATGGTCGACTTGATCGACTCCGGCAAGCTGTCGGTGGTCTCCGGGACCGCCTTCTCGCTCTCCCCGGAGTACGCCGAGAAGATGAACGACAACGCGGGCTTCTATCGCAAGTACATCGTCTTGCGCCCACAAGAAATCTCGAATAACCCCGAGGTCATCCGCCGCTTGGGCGCGATCTCCTGCAATGGCCTGATCGAAGCCGACATCTACGGCAACGTCAATTCCACGCACATCATGGGCTCCAAGATGCAGAACGGCATCGGCGGGTCAGGCGACTTCACCCGCAACGCCTTCATCTCCTCTTTCGTCACCCCATCGGTGGCCAAAGGCGGGGACATCTCCTGCATCGTACCGATGGTCAGCCACCACGATCACACCGAGCATGACGTCATGGTCGTCATCACCGAGCAGGGTGTGGCCGACTTGCGGCACCTGCCTCCTCGCAAGCGCTCCCGCCTGATCATCGAGAAGTGCGCCCATCCGGACTATCGCGACCAATTGCTGGATTACGTCGAGCGCGCGGAGAAGACCTCCAGCCTGCACACCCCGCACGATCTGCGCGAGGCCCTGAGTTGGCATGTGCGCTTCCTTGAGACAGGCACGATGAAAGCCTGATGGCAGATCTCGTCCCTCCGGTCAACCCGGTGAGGCCCCAGGACAGTCCTGACGCCTCACCGGTTTCTGGCTTTGACAAGTGGAGGCGCAGGCGCCAGTCGGTGGCCACGCAGCAGCCAACCGGGCCCTGGATGGGTCCCCCGGTCGTGGCCGACATCGCAACGCTGCCCCCGGTCCAACCTCAGGTCGTGGCACAGTACCCCCGCAGTCGGCACACGGGGGAGCCGCGGCGCCCCTGGATGCTCCTGATCGCCATGGCGGCGTGCTGGCTGTCGGTCCCGGTCACCGTCGGTGCCTTCGCGTGGTGGTGGTGGCAGTCGGCGAACCTCGTCAATTTTCATTCCAGTACCCGGTTACTGGCGTGGACCCATCCCGACCCGGTGTCCGTGTGGGCCATCATCTGGGTCATCGTGGTGACTCTGATCGCCCTGCTCATGGTCGTCGCCGCCGGTGTCGCGGCGTACAACAGTTGGGCCGGCCACCTGTGGATACGCGTCGGCGGACTTGTGTGTCTGACAGTCACGGCCTTGTCGTTCCTGCTGTCGTGGTGGTTCTCGCTCGCCATGATTCCTCTGGCCATCGGTGTCGGTCTCCTCTGGCTGCCCGGCGTCAAGGCCTTCATGACGGCCATGCGTGACTTCCAGTCGCCCCAGCCGATTCGCTTCCCCACAACGGGAATCGTGTACGGCCCCCAGCCTTTGATCGGTCGGCGTGAGGAATTTTCCCCCCTGTGATCCTGTGATAGGCTCGCCGGTATCCTGAACACCCAACCAGACTGCACGCACGAATGTGCAGTTTGTCGGATTTCGCCCGATTGTGGGAATAGAACCCCGAGTTCGGGAGTTGAACCACGTAACACTTCTGGTAACGACCCCGCGAAGAACCCTCCCCCCGAATCATCGAAATCGGGCTGGTGCTTCGCGGGGTTTCGACTCGGGAGAGCACTCGCTCAGGTTGTGCCGTGTCGGAATCCAGGCTGATCAAGGAGCATAATAATCAATGCAGTTCGGAGTTTATTCGGTTGCGGATGTCACGCGCGATCCTGTGACAGGCATGGTGCCGAGTGAGGCGGAGCGGATTGACGCCGTATCCCGTATCGCCCGGATGACCGAAGAGGTGGGTTTGGATGTCTTCGCCCTCGGCGAGCGCCATCTCACTGACCATGTTTCTTCCTCTCCCACGCTGTTACTGGCGAGCATCGCCGCGCACACCCACAAGATCTGCTTGTCAACGGCAGTCACCATCATCACGACCAACGATCCTGTCCGGCTAGCCGAGGAATATTCCACGTTGCAGCACATCTGCCAGGGTCGCCTCGATGTCGTCCTCGGTCCCCCTGAGGCCTTCCTCGGACATCACCACCCAGAAGGGAGCAACCCGCTGTGCGTGGCCCTGGGCCTGGAGAACTACAATTTGCTCTACCGTTTATGGCGCGAAGAGCAGGTCGATTGGGAAGGCGAATTCCGTGCCCCGCTGGTGGATTGCACCACCACTCCGCGACCCCTGGACGGGGTGCCTCCCTATGTCTGGCACAGTACGGTGCACCGCCCGGTGATCGCCGACGAAGCTGCGTCCTACGGTGACGGGCTGTTCCTCAACACCTTGGCCATGACCCCGCATGAGGCCGCCGATTTGATCGACCATTACCGTAGTGGCTTCGAAGATTACGGTTCTGGCCGTGCTGCAGAGGGGATCGTCGGGCTGGGCGGAGAAGTCTTCTTGGCCGAGAACTCCCAGGATGCCCGTGAGGCTTTCCGGCCGTACTTCAACGCTTCGGTGGCCCACCAGCAGGGAATGAGCCTGGAAGACGCCCTCGCGACCACGGCGCTGGCGGTCGGCTCTCCCCAGGAAGTAATCGAAAGGATGCTCGAACTGGGGGAGATCTACGGTGACTATCAGCGCCAGCTGTTCTGGATCGATCGGGCAGGATTGCCCTTGTCAGCGGTGATGAACCAGCTGGAACTCCTCGCAGCCGAGGTCGTGCCGGTGCTGCGCCGCGAATTCGAGTCGCGCCGCCAACCGGGGACTCCAGGCCAGCCTCCGAGCCACGCTGACTTGGTGCAGAAGAGCAACGTCAGGGTCTGCTAGAGTCCGGGGGCCTTCACTTTGCCTTGGCCCCCAAGGCAGTACGGATGTTGAGCTTCCTGGAATATTCCACAGATCCGTACTGGAACAGGCGGCCAGCGATGACGAAGACGACTGTCGTGGTGGCGAACAGGATGATCACAACGATCAGGGATTGCCACCACGGCAGGACTCCGAGAGCATTGAGCGCCATGGCCACCATCGGGGAGGTCCAGGGGAAGAAGGTACACACGACAATGACGGGGTTGGAGGGCTGGGTCAGTGTGAACATGACTACATAAATGGGGATGACGAGGAGCAGCATCACTGTGGCATACATTCCCTGGGCATCGCGGACTGTCGGCATGGCCGCCCCGATGGCGACCAGCGAACTGGTGAACAGCAGGAAGCCCCCGATCAGGATCAGCGCCCCGAAGATCAGGGGAACAGGCTGCAAGACCAGCTTGCTCAAGTCGATGGAGGCCACCGCCCCCATCTTGACCAGAACCACGGCAGCGATCACCGCGAGGGCAGCCATGACGAGGGCTTGGATCAGCCCGATCACTCCCAAAGCGATCACCTTCCCAATCAGCAAGGACGTGGGCTTGATCGTGGTCAGGATCATCTCCGTGACCCGGTTCTCCTTCTCTTCCAGGGTTGCCGCGAGCATGCGGCTACCCTGCATGATAACAATAATGAAGAACAGTACTATGAAGGCCAGCGGCGGTATGGCGCCCCAGATTCCGGGGGTTTCTTGTCCGTCTTTGTACGTTGTCAGCGTGGTGTTGATGTTGTCCGACACGAGAGGGATGAGGGTGGGGTTGCCCACCTGCACTTTCGCCGAGGCTCGCAGAATCTGAGCAGCCACGCCGGCGACCGTCTGGGAGTCCATGATCCCTCGGTCTTGGGCGGCCACTTGGACGGGATCCTTGACCGGGTTGGCGGGGAATTCGAAGAAAGCGTCAGTAGTGCCCGCCTTGACATCGGCCACCCCCTGGGCGGGATCGTCAATCTTGGTCCCACCGGCGGCTTCAGCGATGGCGAGGTCCACGATCCCCGAATGGTCGACCCACTCGAAATGGAAGGATTGATCGACGGTGGAGCTCGTGGTGGACGCCGAGGCGGAGGACAAGGAGGCAACGACCATGATCACGATCATCAGGAGGGGTCCCAGCAGCGAGCCCACCCAGAAAACCTTGGTCCGCAAAGTACGAATGACTTCAAAGGACACCACTGTGCTGACGTTTCCGCGTGCCATCAGTCCACCTCCTTGCGTCCGTAGACCTCGATGAAGATCGACTCCAGCGAGCGTCGTCCCGGGGTGAAGCTCGACACCGTGATCCTCTGGTTGACAAGCTCGTTCAGCACTGCGGATGCGGACGAACCGGCAGTCAGGGCGATCTCGGAATGGCCGTGCTCATCGGTGAGGATCGTGTACGAAGCCGAGGTGGGCAGCGGTTGATCGGCCTCAATCTTGACCGTCGTGCCCCCGTACTGCTCCTGGACTTCTTCGACGGTTCCGTAGGCGTGCCTGACCCCGTCTTTGAGCAGGATGATCCGGTCGCAGAGCCGCTCGACGTCATCCATCTGGTGGGTGATCATGACAATGGTGGTTCCAGCCCTCTTGCGTTCCTCAATGATGCTCATCAGCAGTCGCCGGTTGACGGGGTCGAAGCCTTTGGTCGGTTCGTCGAGGATCAGCAACCTGGGATTGTTCATGATGGTCACCCCGAGTTGTACTTTTTGCTGCTCGCCTCCGGAGAGCTTGTCGAGCCGAATTTTCGGCTTGTCCGCCAGCTCGACTTGTGCCAGGTACCTCAGCGACCATGTCCTCGCGGCGGCGGCGGACATGCCCTTGAGGCGCCCGAAATACACCATCGTGTCGAGTACGGTCTCCTTCTTGTATAAGCCCCGCTCTTCGGGAAGGTAACCGAGTTCGCCGGATTGAGTTGGTTCGAAGGGCTGGCCGTTGATGTGGAGGGTCCCGGCGGCTGGTATATAGATGCCGAGCAGAGCCCTGATCGTCGTGGTCTTGCCGGAACCGTTGGAGCCGAGCAGCCCGAAGGTTTCGCCAGGATAAACGTCGAAACTGAGATTCTTGATGACTTGGGTGGTTCCGAAGTTCATTCGGAAATTCTCGACATGAACGACCGGGGGCCGTCCATCGGTAGATGACATGCGGTCAGTATACGGCAAGTAGATATGTCAGTTATCGATATGTTCCTATCGGGCGGTTCGTCGCTTCGATCCGGCCACCTCAGCGGGCGGGGAGGCGACTAGACCGTCCAGGGTAGCCCCGAGGCTGTCGAGTGTCGACCGGTTGACGTGATAACGAGCCCAACGTCCGTGTTGAGTACGGGTGATGAGGTGAGCATCGGTGAGCTTCTTCAAGTGATGAGACAAGGTTGGTTGTGAAATCCCTAAAGCGGCAGGTAGATGGCAAGCGCAGACCGTGGTCTCCGGTTGCTCGGCGATGTAGTGCAGGAGGCAAAGACGCACGGGATCGGCCATGGCTTTCAACATAGTAGCCAGGCTGACAGCTTCCCCGTGATCCAGCATGACGAGTTGGACCACCCCACACTGTGGCGGTATCTCAATGGTCATATTTCCAGTGTACGACCTGTTGTGACCGTGAATGACAACCTCCACACCCCCCGATCATTCCCGGTCGGGCAGCCTAGAATCGGGTTGGCGGCACCGGGGTGCCAGAAATAGATCCGGATTTATTGACGTCTTGGTCGAGGTGGAACCGATGGTCCGGACGCTCCGATTCGTCGTGTGGCTGTGGGGACGGGCCACGCTGTCCTGATCACGACCACAAGCTTGAGGCCACCGAAACCGTGGCGGGCAGGGACAGGATCGAGACCAACGTGGACAGGCTGACCAACCTGGCGGAGAAGTCGGAGTCCACCTTGTGCGTGACCGCGAACATCACCAGGAAGGCCGCCACCGGACACGACAGCGGGATCAGTACACCCAGCTTGGCTTCCGTCGACAGCGGCACGAACCACAGCGCGAGGATGCCCAGGGCCGGGATGAACAGATTGCGCAGCGCTGTGCCTAGCCAAATCCACGGATCGGAAGCGAAGGTACGCCACCGTACTTTCGACAAAGTGGCCCCCACAACGAACATGGCCAATGGCGCGTTCAGGCCGGCCAGATCATTCAACCCGGTGACGACGATCGACGGCAGCGACACTGGCGCCAGGAACAAGGCAATGCCCACGATCACGGACGGGATCGCGGGATTGCTGAATAGTCTCTTGATCGGCCCGGACTGACGTGAGTCGTACATCGACCAGCCCTGGGTCCACACGAAAATGTTGAACGGGACCATGAACACCACGGCGAAGAAGACCCCATCCGTACCTAAAAGTGCTTGTGACAGCGGGATTCCGAGAAAACCAGCGTTGGAGTAGATCAGCGAGAATCTCAGATCGCGCCGGATGCCCAGGTCGGGAACTTTCAGGTAGATCAGGTACGCCAACCCCGTCATCGCCGGAAAGGCCAGGAACACCACGAGCGCGACGATGCCCAGTTCGTGCAGCCTGCTCATGGAGAAGGGACGGTTGAAAGCCTGGAGGATCACCCCTGGTGTCACGAAATAAATCAGGATGTTGGTCAGCCCCGTGACTGCCTGATCGCCGATCCACTTCTTGCGCGCCCCGAACAACCCAAGAACAATGAACACAGCCATGAGCCCTACTTGCTGCGCCGTGACAGCGAAACCCATTGTCATGCTCCCGTCGTGTCGCTGGAAACGCTAGCCGATACCCCCTTCACGGCTCAAGTGCGCTGGCCCATCCCATGGGTGTCAGCGCAGATGTTTACTCGTCTGGTACGCTCATGGACAGGAGACAGGGAGAGGATCCTATGATTCAGCACCGTCTCAGTGACTATGTGTCCGCACTGAGACCACTACTGGTGACACCAGCGTGCCAGACGACAGGAGAGTCCTCAGCCCAGGACCTCTGGCACACGGTGCTACGCGGCGGCGACGATGCCGCGGATCCGATCATCTCCCAAGTCACGTACGACTCCCGAGAAGTCGGTCCGGGGGCGTTGTTCGTGTGCAAGGGCATCCATTTCAGTCCCGAGTACGTACGCCAGGCCATCGCCCGCGGCGCAGTGGCGTACGTCAGTGAAATCGCCTATCCCGACCTCGGTGTCCCGTGTGTTCAGGTGTCGGATATCCGCCAGGCCATTGCCACTGTTGGTACTTTGTTCTATGACCACGACTGGGACGACCTGACGTTGATCGGCGTGACCAGCACGAAGGGCAAGTCGACCACCACGGTGTTCATCCATTCCATTCTCACTGCCTGGGCGCGCGCGCTGGGCAAGCCGCGGCCCGGCGTTCTCACCTCCATCAGGTACGAAGATGGCGTCGTGGACGAAGAAGCCACCCGTACCACCCCCGAGACCTTGGACCTCTACCGGCACCTGCACAACGGCGTCACCAGTTCGGTGGGCTTCATGTGCGTCGAAGTGTCCAGTCAGGCCCTGCGTTACAAGCGCGTGGCGAACGTTAGCTTCGAAGTCGGATGTTTCCTCAATATCTCTGAGGATCACATCTCGCCCCATGAGCATCCTGACTACGAAGATTACCTCAATGCAAAATTGGAGTTGTTCCACCAGTCGCGCATGGCGGTGGTCAACGCCCGTACTCAGGACCACGATCGCGTCATGGCGGCTGCCAGTAAGTGTGAGAAGGTTGTCACATTCGCCCTGCGCGGTCCTGACGATGTCCGGGCTGACATCATGGGCTGTGATCTCCAGCAAGTTGGGCTGATCCAAAGTTTCACAGTACGCCTGGACGGTGCCGACCAGCGGTTTTCCATCAGACTTCCGGGAGCCTTCAATGTGGAAAATGCCCTGGCTGCCATCGGCGCGGCCACCTGCCTCGGCGTACCACTGGATTCTATTCGTTCCGGGTTGGATCAGGCCCGTGTCCCTGGCCGGATGGAGGTCTTCCACCTGGACCGCGGCACGACGGTGATCGTTGACTACGCACACCAGAAATTGTCTCTTGAAACCTTGCTGGCGTGGGCCAGGCATGACTATCCGTCCGCGCCCATCACGATGGTGTTCGGCTTGCCGGGTGAGAAAGCCTTGAACCGTCGTCAGGAGTTCGCAGTCCTGGCGGGACTCAACGCGGAGGAGATCTACCTCACGGAGGATGACCCCGGGCAGGTCCCGGTGGTTGACATCTGCCAACAGGTCAACAGCTATGTGCGATCTGTCGGACACGCACCAGCACACATTGTTCCCGATCGTCCCGAAGCCATCGTCCGCGCCCTCGATGCGGCGCCTGACAATGGGCTGGTCCTCATCCTGGGCAAGGGTTCGGAGAGGTGGCAATACAGGGGGATCGACACGGCGATCGTACCCTCGGACACCGACACGGTGAGGCGCTACATCGATCAACCGGTGGAGTCCCGGACGATCAAGTCGGTCGGCATATCTTCCCGGCTGTCCTGATTGGCCAGTCGCAGCGCCAGTTGCGCGGCGCGCGCGCCCACCTGGTAGAAGGGTACCCGGACGGTGGTCAGCGACGGTGTCAGGTCAGCCGAGGACGGTGAGTCGTCGAATCCCGTCACAGCCAAGTGGCCGGGGATGTCGATCCCGCAGTCCCGGGCGGCGCGATAGACGCCCGTGGCGACCAGGTCCGTGAGGCAGACGATGGCTGTGGGCGGATCGAGCCTGTTCAGCAACCGCAGGGCCGCCGTGTGCGCGTCCGCAACCCGGTTGGCGCACGCGACCACCAGACTGGGGTCGATGCTCAATCCCGCGTCTTTCAATCCCAGCGAATAACCGAGAAAACGTTGGTTGGCCAGGGTGGAGTTGGCCTGCCCGAGGAAAGCGATGCGCCGGTGGCCCTTGACGCTCAGATGATGAACGGCTTTGCGGACTCCTCCGATCTGGTCGTAGTTCACGGCTGGTGTTGTCGGCAGCGAAGGCAGGTACGGATGCCCGCACAGCACCAGCGTGGCGTCGACCGATGTCAGGGCACGGGCGTACTCGGCGATCCTCGACTCTGATTCCTTTCCCGGCACGGTTGGGCCGGTCAGGAGGACTCCGGCTGTGCGCTGCTCGCGCAGGGTTGCGATGATGGCGCGCTCGCGGTCAGTGTCGCCATGGGTCAGGGCCACCAGGAAGGGGCTGCCGTTGTGCATGGCAACGTCTTCCGCGCCACTGACCAGTTCGTCGAATGCTGGGCCGGCCAGGGACGATGTCACGAATGCCACGGAGCGTTGTCCGGTGCCCAACATGGCTTGGGCCAAGCCGTTGATCACGTACTCCAGTTCCTCGGCCGCCTGGAGGACCTTCGTCCGGGTTTCTTCGCGTACGGAAGCGTGGCCCGAGAAGACTCGGGAGGCTGTCGCGGGTGACACACCCGCGCGGCGGGCGACATCACGGAGGTTGGCAGCAGGGGTGGGCGCCGGCCCTCTCGCACCTCGTCTACGCGGCTCTGCCATGCCAAACAGTCTACGTCAGATAAATGAATCCAGTTTCAGCCCAGTGAGGGTTGGACGGTCAAGGGCGGCCCGGGGGAGTACGCGGGTCCTCAGGAGCAGAGGATGTGTCTGGTAGCTGGTCCGGTCGTGCCCAGGGGCTTCTTGCTTCCCACGGCGTCGAGGATATCCACGGTCTGTCTGGGGGTGCGGGAGGTTCCTGTGAGGGGGTGTCGCCGGGGGCGGCGAGGTTCCAAGGCACGGATATGAGCCCCTCGGCAGCAGGGGTGGCGGGGATGTCTGGCGGGCGAGGTGCGCCAGTTGCGGGTGGGCCGGATGCAGGGACGCCGGATGCAGGGACGCCGGATGCAGGCACGCCAGGCACAGGTACCCCGCCGGGTCCGTCCTGGTCCCACTCGTCTTCCAGCTCGGTCGTCTCCGGAATTCCATCCTTGTGGCGACTGGGCCGGTCCGCCTGTGGGGAGCGAGGCTCTTCCGCCCACGGGTTGTCACACGAGTCGGTCAGGTCGACCAGCGGTTCCTCGGTCAGGTCGACCAGGGGTTCCACGATGAATCCAGCCACTGTCGTGTGTCCGGGCTCCGGCAGCGACGGCGCGTAGGGGTTTCCGTCCAAGTCAACGTCAGACACGGGCTGGATGCCTGCGGGCGGACCGAACATGTCGGCCCACTCTTCTCCGACCAGGTCGACTGGCGAGTCGTCCCCGTGATTGACCCTGTCGTTCCAGGGGCTGTCGTGTACACCTGTCGAAGGAGGAACCGGAGCCTGCCGGTGAGTGGAGTCGGACGGATTCCCCTGGGGAGCACCGTTGTATTGCCACATGCTGGCTACTTCGGGTGAATCCGGTGGAGCCGGGTGGAGGGGACCGTCTTGTGGACTGATGTTGCTCCACGGCATGTCTTCGTCCCAAATGTCTTCGTGACCAGGGAAGTCAGGCGTGATCGCGCTGGGCTGGAGGGTCACGGGCGTACTGGGGATGACCTGGTCGTCCCAGGGATGTCCGATGATCTCTTCGACAATCGGTTGGACGGGTGTGGTGGGGGCAGTGTTCTGGGCTGAGGTGTCCTCGGGGAGGCTGTCGGTGTCCCAGGGATGTCCGATGATTTCTTCAACAACGAGCAGGTTGTTGCCGTCGTCAGTTGCGGGCGGGGCGTCCCAGGGGTGTCCGATGATTTCTTCGACAACGAGTGGGTCTGAGGTGCCCGATGAGGCGGGGGGAGCAGTGTCATCGTCCGCTATCTGCGCGCTGGTGTCTTCGGGGTGTCCGATGATTTCTTCGACGATGAACAGATCAGCTGTGTCGGGTGAGGATGACTGCGGTCGGTGTTCGTCGCTGGTGCCAGCGTCGGTGTCCCAGGGATGGCCGATGATTTTCTCGAAGGCGGCCAGGCCTGAGGTGTCAGGTGTGGCTGGTTGCGGGCTGTGGTCATCGGTGGTTTCGGTGTCGGTGTCCCAGGGGTGTCCGATGATCTTTTCGAAGGCGGCCAGGCCTGAAGTGTCAGGAGCGGCCGACTGTGAGTTGTGGTCGTCGGTGGAGCCGGTGTCGGTGTCCGCGGGGTGCCCGATGATCTCTTCGACCGTGGCGAGGCCGGGCGCATCCGGTGCGCCAAGGTGGTTCTCGTCGTCGATCGTCCCCGGGGAAGTGTTCCAGGGGTGTCCGATGATTCTTTCGAAAGCGGCTACCCCCGATGTGTCGGGTTCGGCTTGCTGTGTGCTCTGAGCCTCTGTTGGACCGGTGCTAACCTCTTGCGGGTGTCCGATGATCTCCTCGACCACAGCCAAGCCGCTTATCCCGGTCGAGGATGGATGCTGGGGCTCGTCGTGGGTCGGCGCCGGTGTGGAGTCCTGCGGATGTCCGATGATCTCCTCGACCACAGCCAGACCGCGCATCCCAGTCGAGGACGGACGTGGTGGTTCCTCATCCTCCGGGACGGGTGTGGTCCCCCAGGGGTGTCCGATGATCTCCTCGACTGTCGCCAGGCCGCGCATGCCGAGTGAGACCGGGTGTGGAAGGTCGTCGTCCTCCAAGTCCTCGCTGTCCCAGGGGTGTCCGATGATTTCCTCAACGGTGAAAAGCCCATCCGTGTCCGCGGCGACCGGAGTCTGGCTCCCCTGACCAGCCGAGTCCGATCCTAGTGTCTGGGAGGTGTTAAGCGGCGGAAGAATCCATCGTACAGGTGGCAAGAATGATTTCTTTTCAGACATGTGGGCAGCCGCCTCGCCCGGCCCCTCAACCGCCTCTGGCTGCGCGGAGGTCGCCATCTGGGGCACTGCCGGTGCGCCCGCCACAGTACGGATGAGCTGCTCATGGAAAAGCTGTCCCCGTGACAAAGAGTTCGTGTCCACCCACTCGTCAACCCCATGGACCGCCGCTCGCTGGACCCCGTTCATGGTCAGGGGGGTGAATCGGTAGACCGCCTCGCCGCAGTCGCGAAAATGGCGTGCGTCCGTACAATCCAGAAGGACATGGGGAACGGTCAACGTACCAGGATAACTTGTCTCGACCGCCCCCCTGATGGCGTCGAATTGGGCGTTGTCAAGGGATGAGGGTGTAGTGGGATCCCAGCCCTCGACCATGGTCACCGTGACCTTGGGATCGAAAATCCGCGAGGTGATCCGGTTGAGGGCCGACGTGGTGGTTTCCGAGATTGCGATACGAATGTCGAGGATAGCCGACGCAGACGCCGGCAAGACGGTGGCCGAGGTACCGCCTTCGATCATGGTCGCCGCCAGAGTGGTACGAGCCGTGGCCGCGATCTCACCACCGAGAAGGGCGAAAACCTGCCCGGTGAGGGCCGGTGCCATGACCAGGGCTTTCAACATGGCCTGGGTGACCCCAGGGGTGTACGGAGCCAGCGTGGACAGCATGGTGATCGTCGTGTCGGGCAGGTGCGCTGCGAAGGTCGACGCGGTCAAGCGCGACACCGCCCGGGCGATCCGGGCCACCGCCGTCAGCGATGTGGGCGCCGAGGCTGGACCCGATTCTCCTTGCGCGCTCAGACGCACGGTCATCATGCCCTTTTCGGCCACACCGACCAGGGCTGTGTTCAAGCTGACAAGCGGTAGCGGCGTGTCCACAACGGCCCCACCCTCATCCAGGACCAGGTAGGGCTTGATGTCGCGGTGCCTCAGGGTTTGCGCGATCGCAGCAGCAGCATCGCCACGGATCTCCTGATTGCCGCTGAGACTCAGATAGACATCCCTGACAGGTCTGAATCCGCTTGCCAGAAGGGATTCGATAGCTTCGCAGATCGTGACCAGCGGACCTTTGCCGTCCAGCGTCCCCCGTCCCCACACGCGACCATTGGCGATGATGCCGTCAAAGGGTGGGTACGTCCACAACTCCTCTTCAGCAGCAGGCAGAACGTCGAAATGTGACATCAGGAGCAGTGGCTCACGGGCCAGCGAGGCGTCACTGCCTTCCCAGCGAAACAGGAGGCCCAGATCGTGGACACGTTCGCACCGCAGGTGCTCATTCAGGAGCGGATAGAGCGAGGCCAGGGTCTGGATGAACTGCTCGAATGGCTCCATTCCCGAGGTTTCGAGAAGCGGCGAAACTGTCGGGATCTGCGCCAGGACGGACAGTCTTTCGGCTGAACTTGTCTGCATGGGGATACTGTACCCCCATCCACCGACACAAGCCGTAGCTATCATAAATCGCGGCATTGGGAGTTGCTCAGTACGAGAGGTGGTGCGGGCCCCATCGAAACATTGTCACCATGACTTCACTCACAGCCTGTTACCTTTCCTGCCTCATCCCGGAGTTATCTATGACAGGATGATCATCTCAGGGGGTTCAGCGGTTTTCTCGGGGGGCTGCGTACCTCAGGAAGGGGCAGGCCATGGTTGCGACACCCAGGCCCAGTGACGGGTCATCCACGGCCGAGGACACGACTGAGATCGTCCAACGCTATCAACAGATGGTGTACGCCATCTGTCTGACTCACACTGGCTGCCGGCCCGATGCGGACGACGTCTTCCAAGAGGTGTTCCTGACCTATCACCGCAAGCAGCCGGTCTGCCACGATGAGGAACACCGCAAAGCCTGGCTCATCGCGACGACATTAACCGTGGCCCGTCGTGTGGCCACCAGTTCGTGGCGCACCCGCGTCGTTCCCCTGCCCCCAGGGATGCCAGATGAGTCGCCGGAAATCTTCGCTTTCCCCATTGAGGAGTACGACGAGTTGTTTCGTGCGGTGACTGCCCTTCCCGAGACGTACCGAACGGTTATCCATCTGTTCTATTTCGAAGACCTGCCCGCCGCACAGATCGCCGCCTTGCTGGATGTCGAACCCAGCACGGTGAAGATGAGACTGACCCGCGGGCGAACCATGCTGAAAGAAGCCCTGACCAAGGAGAATACCCATGCCTGACAAGGATGAATGGACCGAACCCTTCCATGACATGAAACAGTTTATGACCCCAGCCCCCGAGTTGGTCGCCCGCCTGGAAGCCCGTCTGGCAACCCCAGAACCCGTGTCACCCACCCAGTCACCAACCATCCCATCCGTACCAACCTCCAAACCGCTGACTCCCCGGGCACGCACGCGGCCAGGACTGCGGGGCAGACGTCTGGGAGGTTTCGTTGGCGCTGTGACCTCGGTGGCGCTGGTCGCTCTCATGGTCGCCAGTTCTGTGCCGGGTCCGGTGATCAGCGGGATAGGTGGGCAGTCCAAACCAGCCCAAGGCCCCGGCGCGACATCTCCTGCCAGCGTCGGGTCGACGACCGCCGCGGACTACCAGGACCTCTATCAGACGGTGATGTCCTCGGGGCAGTCCATGATGAAGAATCTGGAGGGCCCGGTCTATCCCCAGGCCAGTACTATTCCCGGTCAGGCTGAGTCGTCTTTCACCACTGCGGCCAGCGGCACCTATTCCCAGACCAATGTCCAGGTGGACGGCATCGACGAGGCCGATATCGTCAAGACCGATGGT
Source organism: Propionibacteriaceae bacterium (assembly GCA_009779115.1). Lineage (GTDB taxonomy): Bacteria > Actinomycetota > Actinomycetes > Propionibacteriales > Propionibacteriaceae > WQYJ01. The sequence continues at coordinate 1,919 of WREX01000031.1, read as the reverse complement.
TCGTACCTGTATATCTGCAAGGGCAGCACTGTCTGGGTCGTCTCCGCCGCTGGATCGGTCTCCCGCCATGTGGCGACCATCGATATCTCGGCCCTCCACACTGACGGTGAGGTCCTCACCGGTCCCGTAGTGGGGATGATGATGTCTGGCTCGACCCTGATCCTGTTCGCCCATGGATTCGCCGCCCAGGCCGAATCCTGGGGCAGTTCAGGCGATTGGGTAGGCATGAGCGCCACGAGTGTCAAAGCCATCTTCTACGACATCTCCGACCCGGTGCACCCGGTGTATCTGACGGTCCTCAGCCAGTCCGGCTCCTACGCCGGTTCCCGTCTCAGTGATGGAACATTGTATTTGGTCAGCCAGTACTGGGTGAACACCACCGGCGCCGATCCCTCACGCCCGGTGACTTTTGTCCCCACCGTCGACACCGGTGACGGTCCAGTCGCCGTTTCCCCGGGGGACATCCAGATCATGCCGCGGGTCGACCAACCCTCGTACTGCCTTGTCACTGCCATTAATGTCACCGAGCGTACCCTGTGGGGTGAGCAGGCCGTCCTCGGCCGGGCAGACACCCTTTACATGAGTACGGACAACCTCTACGTGGCATCTACTCAATGGAACACGAGTATTGTCCCAGCATCAGGAACTAGCGAAACCCAGGGCCCGACCACGTCGATCGTCCGGCTGTCTGTCACCGGCGGGCAACTCTCCTTCGGCGCTGACGGTTCGGTTCCCGGCACGCTGGTGAACCAATATTCCCTGGATGAATGGAACGGGTACCTACGCGTGGCGACGACCGTTTACGATTCCACGGGGGGCAAGGGCACGACCGCCGGCCTGTGGGTTCTGGACTCGTCCGGGAAACTCGTGGGTTCGATCCCGGACCTGGCCACTGGCGAGTCCGTCCAATCAGTACGCTTCGAAGGCCCCGTCGGCTACGTCGTCACCTTCCAGCAGCGAGATCCCTTGTTCAGCGTCGACCTGTCAGACCCTACCTCACCCGCAGTCCTCTCCGCCTTGAAAATCCCCGGTTTCTCGACCTATCTTCATCCCTTCGGTGACGGGCTCCTCCTCGGTGTAGGCGTCGACACCGATGATAACGGGGCCACCCAGGGTTTAAAACTATCTATGTTCAATGTCTCCGATCCCTACGATGTCAGTCAAATCTCCACGACCCATATCGACGCCGACTCCACCGAGGTCTCCCAGGACCCCAAGGCGATTTTCGCCGACTCCGACCAGGGTCTCATCGGCCTTCCGACCGTGAGTTCGGACTACACGGAAAACTCCGACGGTACCTACAACGACACCATCACCTGGGATTATCTGGTCTATGCCTGGACGGGATCCGCCTTCACCCAGAAAGCCGAACTGACGATTTACCACGGTTCCTATACCGATTTCCCGTCAGCTCTGAACGATCCTAGAACCAGGGGCATCCGTGTCGGTGACTATTTCTACGTCGCGACCTCAACCGGCATCACCGTCTACACCATGGACGGCTACGGCCACGTCGGTACGGTGCCCCTGTCGTGACAAGGGAGAACACTCCCGTGTTCCGCAGAACCGTCGACCGGTCACACCGGGGGAGCATGCCTTGTGTTCCGCAGAATTCTCGACCGGCCACACCAGGGTGCCCTGCCGGACATCTGGCACATCCCACGACCCGGCACACCTGTGACATACGATAGACTGCTGCCCGGTCCTCCGTGCGGCGGTACCTCCCCCAACTCCTCCAGGGCCGGAAGGCAGCAAAGGTAAGGGAGCTCTTCCGGGTGCACGGGGGGCCTTTCATATTCGCGTCACACGCCAGACATTCGGTATGATCATCCGCGGAGGATTCGCCTAGAGGCCTATGGCGCTCGCTTGGAAAGCGAGTTGGGTTCACGCCCTCACGAGTTCGAATCTCGTATCCTCCG